>NZ_LDUJ01000004.1:0-122923 GCF_001043675.1 Lysinibacillus sp. LK3 | reverse complement strand
CCTCTTTTTCAAATAAATTCAATCGAATATTAGGTAGATAAATACTATACTTCTTATCTTTACTTTCCTCTATGAAAAAGTGCTCTCTACTTTTGGTCTTTATTTTTTCAAATAAACCAAAAATATCATGATGATTTAGTGTTATTAAAATATCTTTAAATTCATTCCGTTTTATTTCCAAAGCACAACTACCTACTAGACGCTCTGGGAATTTAGGCAGATAACCTCTAAGTTCAATAGTATTAGTTCTACATGTGTAATTAGAAAATAATTGAAAATCTTCCTCAAACCTAACTATTTCTCTGTCGGCATTATTATGATCTAACAAATTAAATTTTTCTACTAAATTTTCTGTAAAAGAATTATCTTTTATTTCTATTTCACTTAATTGAGTAACTGCATTATTTATTTTCAAATGCATCTTTGGAATTTTAGATATTCTTATTTTCTTTTTTCCAATTTCCCCTATATCATACTTAGGTGTTTTCTGTAAGCGATATATTAAATCGTCTAAAGCAGACTCAAAGTCATCATTTGAAAAGTCTAAATAATGGTATCCTTTTAAGTAAAATGGAACTTTTTTATTTGCACTTAGTTGTTTAGTAACCACTATTACTTTATCTTTATTTTCATTAATTACCGATAAAAGTAACTCCGATTCAAAACCTACCCCGCCAATAAATTCATCTGCCTTCATAGTATAGTTTTCAGTCACTACTACTATCACAAAATCATCATTCTTGATTCTCTCTACCATCATTCTATTTAAATTTATTGTATTTTGTGATGTAATATATTGATCGTATATAGTATCGTAACCTTCTTCACGAAGTCTTCTTACTAAATAAGCAACCCACTCTTGATGTTCCTGAGAATCCCAACTATAACTTACGAATATTTTTTCGCGTACAGTTTCCAAAAAATATACCTCCCACTTTTCATAAATATTCTTTTTCTTAATTAATCATTCAGAATTTATTATTCTCAAATAAGTAATATTCTTCAACAAATTAGATAAAGATATTTTTCTATTCAAATCATGTATTTTTCTTACATCTATATATATTTGACTGAAAAATTTTAATGTTGCAGCATCTGCCATTCTATAATCTACAATATCTATCGCATCAGAACCAATAAACAATAGTTTTTTTGGAAATAGGGAAATAAAGCCTTAGAGTTTTCTTGATTTAACATAGTTTTATATTCAAATGTAGGTTATCGAATGTAAATAAAATTTCCTGAATCCTCGTATGTTCCTAATTTTACATTTTTTAACTTTATAACAACCTCAGTAGATTCCATACAACCTCCTTTCATTTTATCTTTTAGTCTTTATTAAAATAACTCCAACCATTGCGCGACAGCCTCGCAATGTTGGAGTTGATGAATTAGATGATCCATATTAAGAAAACATAGCGATTTATCTAATTTTGTATGCTGATTATTGGGAATAAATAAAACTATCTTTTATCCATGTTTGAATTTTACTCTCTATTAGAGTCGCATCCAAACTTCCATTTAACCCATCCTCAGTAATTATTAGGTTACCAGCAGTTTCCGAAATTCCCGCACTTTCATAATTTATTTTTTTCTTCTCCCAATCCTTTTTATATAATTTATCTCTTAGCATTCCAAGATGCTCTAAATAAGCAGTTTTTCCTTGGTAGCGTAAAGTAAAATCAGGAAGATAGGATTTACCACTAACATCTAAGCGTTCTTCATAGGAATAATCAATATTCATCTTATCAAGAATATTAGCCACAATTACTTCGGATTTTGATCTTACCATTTCACCCCGAATTGTTTTATGGATCAATTTTTCTTCAAAATACCGTTTTTGTTTATTAGACTCTATCTCAATGATGTTTGGAATTTCAAATAGGTCTGTATATCTTTGTTTAGTATCCGAATACCAGTCATTCGAATACTGAATTAAGTCTTGAATTGACAAATCACTTAAAACAATGAGTTTTTCCCTTTGACGAGAAAATGCTGTATACAAAAGTTCTTTTGTAACAAATGAACTTTTACCATTTATGACTACTATGGTTTTACCAAAGCTAGAACCCTGTGATTTATGAACTGTAAGAGCATAAGCAAGTTCTAACTTGGAATCGCTATTCTCGCCACCAAAATCAGATTTAGCATATGAAAATACTTTACCTTCAAATGAGCCAAAACGGAACTTATACCAACTAGTATTCTTATCTTCTTTCCCATATTGACTTGGGTAACCCGCCATAATACCAATTTCTCCATTTGCAATATATGCTTTCCCCGATGAACCATCCCAGTAATCCTTCATACCATTTACATTGGATATGATTTTATCTCCGTAAACGATATTTTGAACAGATTGAGGACTGTTATTTGACCATGCATATGCATTCCATTTCTCGACAATGTCTTGACGATATCTTTGGTGAAGTTGATTATTCAAATAATAACTTCCTGCACCAATAAATTTAGTTGGAGATAGAATTTGCCAGTCTTCTATTTGTTCACTAGTTGGATAATTTGTATATATACCATTTTTTTTAGCGCCTAAACTTTTATTAAAACCATCAATATCAGCTTCATTTGTCATGCTTGTAATTTCCACCAATTCTTCAAAGAACACTTTTTCTAACTCATCTAAATCTGTGTACTGAATATATTTAAGACGATTATCTGTTTGATTATTTTGAATACGGTAAATTACATCTTTATCGACTAAATTCGAATTAGAGAACATTTGAGCAAATGACAAATCGTCACCACCTGAACCCTGTCTCATCTCAGTTATCAACGTTGCGACCTTATCAGGATATTTACTCTCTAAATAATTTATCAAATCGACAAATGGGCGTCCTGCTCCTATTGGGGGTAATTGATTTGGATCTCCTATAAATATAATTCTTTCAGCATGTGAATCAACAAGCTTTAGTATGCCAGCAAACATATCTTCAGTCAGCATTGAGCTTTCATCGATAATGACTGTTTTGGCAATACTCGAACTAGGTTGGCTTGGCATCTTATAACTCAGTGTGTTCCAACAGAAACCCTTTGAACGAATTAAAAATTGTGCTACAGTCATAAACTCAGCTTCAACACTATTCTTCTTAAATGAATTCTCAAGTTGAACTCTTGCTTTCCCAGTAGGAGTCAATGCTAATACTCCACCAGCTTTAATTTCTTTTGAGGAAGCTAAAATCCCCAATGCCGACGTTTTACCCGTTCCAGCTCTTCCCAATAAGACCGATATTTTAGATGACTCAAGAATCTTTAAAGCTTTCGCCTTTTCATTACGAGCCGATCGATCGTTTTCTTCATTATTTTTCTGAAATTCACCAAATTGGTCGTTAATAATCTTTTCCCAGTTTTGTTCACTCGATAAAGTAGTTTGTAAACGGCTATTAACTATATCGACTACCAATTGTTTATAATCTTGATATTCCCCTAGTTTTATGTAGTTATTTTCTTTATCAACATACAATTCACCATCCTGCAAGAACTCTAAAACACCTTCAATTTTCTCTGTTTGAAAATCCGTTTTTTGATCTAATGGTAATTTGTTAATTTCTTCTACAATTTGATCATAGCTGAGTAACGTATGGCCATGATTTGTGGCTTGAACTAAAACAAATATCAACATAGCTCTAAATCGGCGCTTATCACCTTCAGTTCTCATTTTGGTTGGTTTAATTAGAGGATATTTATTTTCCACCAACGGATTTACAAACATTGCATTGTCGATTTGCGAAATAGTAACTTGATGTTCGTCCTTTTCTTTTCGTGTAAGTTCGAATAATCTGTATGGGTTTCCAACAATTTCAGCTGCATAATTTTTCAGGTGACCCCAGGCATAAATAGCTTGTTCAACAGAAAGATTCATTCGAGACAAAAGTTCGAAATACCGAGTTTTGTTTTCATCTCTTAATAAACCAAAAAACTCATCCTCTTTTTCAGCCAAACCGTCATCCAGTTTCTCGTAGCCAGTTTCTTTCTCTCCTGTGAAATATAACTTCAATTCAGACATCAAGTCATTTTCAGTAATAACAACATGACGAGCAACATCGTAACCATATCTAACACCGAAAGCTGATAAAATTGAACCTAATCCAGGGAAAATACCACGTTGATTCCAAACACTTTTTAATTGATTATCCACATATTCAAGTTGAACATTAACCCATTCATGATTAGCTTCTTTCAGATTGAGTTTCACTATATTTTTCAATGCATTTTTCGCTTGATTTAGCACATCAATAGCCGCATCGTAGCTAACCCATTCAGCCGCATATGAAAACTCCGATTTAAAACCTGCCGCTTCAAACAATGTAACACTTGATACATCAAAATCAGGATGCTTTTTTGCATACTCGGCAATTTCGAGATATGGCATTAAAAACCCGGTTTTGCCATCTACTCTTATTGAATGTGCTGCATTCGTCTCCCAGATGTAGTTTTTTTCATCACTACTTCCATCTGAATCATACTCATGAATTTCTACATTTGATACTATATTTCCTATTCCTGCAATTACACGCCGATTATCTTCAATAAATGGAACTTGTTTGTAGTACGGAAATATCAATGAATTGTTTGGACTAATTCCGGAAAAGAAGTAATCAAAAATCCCTTTTTGAGATTCTCCATGTGATACCCACGCACTTGACCAGCTCAGCATTTGTTCTGTTTTATCTATGTCAAAATGAAAATTGTAATATCTTTGTTTCTCATTCGCATTATCCTTTAAAGTCCATGAAAAGGGACGTAATAAGAATGAATAGGGGTCCATCTCAAAAGTTGTTTCTTTGAAATGCTTGAACTTAGCATTTGCATTTCCTTTTTTATATGGATGGTTCATTTTAAGATACAGCTTGGTATCACTCATGAACGCAGCGTTCTCTGTAATCCAGCTTTGCATTCTTACTGGTCCTACTTGGTCATAACTTTTACCTTTATTTGTTTCCTCAAACTCCAAATCCCTTGATGATGCAATGTTGGGGATTACTTGAGCAGCTACATTAAACCTAGGATTATTGTCAATTCGCCCTGTATAATCGTTATCCTTCCAGGGAATTCTTGTTGAAAAGTGTTGTACATAGTTTGTTTGTGATTTAACTTTCTCTTCTTTATCAATCAAAACATTGGTCATCTCCTTATTAACAATATTGTTTAATAACATTATATATTTACTTCCATATTTTGTGTATTCAAAAATAAAAATCGTCAACCAAGAGTTTGTATCTTTTGATTAACAATTGGCTTTTAATGCTATTTTTTTATCCCACGCTATGTTCTCAAGAACTCATTTTTTTCGCCTCTAGGTCAAATATGTAAGAGAAATTTAATTCAACAACCACAGTAAAATTAAGCCTTACACCCTTGGCATCAATAGCACACACTTACAAGCCATAACCGCTGAGCGTGGTCAAATAAGATGTATTAGAATCGCCTTTCAAAATTTAACCCTCTACACAGACAACATATCTGATTTTTGTTCTAACATATCTACAAGTTTTGTTAACCTGTCTATTTCTGAAATTGGATCTACAGATTCATCAATCTTTGTTGCAATTGGCATTTCTAGAAAATTAAATTCTTGATGTTGTAATTCTTGATTCAAATTAATTCCACATCTAATATTCTCAAATAAATCTTCAAATTTCTTATTAAAAATCATTACATCTGATTCATAATTAAAATAGCTATACATTTCACCATATGCAGGTATTGTCAAATTCGAACTACCTATAATTCCAGCTAATGGCGTATTAGTATCATCTAATACAATTAGAATTTTAGCATGCCAATTTCCTACGTCTTCTTTAAATATTTTTAATTCAGCATTATCTATACTACTACCAACTAAACTAGCAATTTGCTTATAAAAGTTCAAAAAATTTAAATCATTTTCAACATTTTTCTCTAAATCTTTAATTTCTTGATTCTTCGACTTTTTAATTCTATCTAAAATATCTGGTTTATTATTTATTTCTCTAAAATATGTAAATTGGTTCCTACTTTTCCCTTTCATATCTGGGTAATCTTCTCTCAACTTAAAAAAACCATCTAAATCTGTCCAGTAATTTTTCCCACCATAAACCTTTACCTTCTTAATATTAGAAGTAGCTATAACATTTTTAATCTCATTTGTTATTTTTTCCTTATAATATCCTGAAGATATAATCGCAGTTCTTGCTTCTGGAAGTTCCAACATAGCATTAAAATATTTTCTAAAAAAACTATTTTCTTTCTCTGTTCTTAATGTAATATGGATACTCAGATATATCACCTCTAAAAATTTTTATAATACTGAATTAATATTTATTTCTCAAAAAATAGTTAGTTAAGAATTAGTCAGCTAGTTCAAGCCAAGAAACAGATTCACAATTTTTTTAGCCATTGTTTTTGATCCCAACTATATGTACGTTGAAACATCGGAATTATAAATTGTTTCGAACCTTCAATAATTTCTTGTAAATTTGTTTCGTTGGCTTTCAATAAAAAGCAGCAGATGAAATATGCCACCTCCTGCTTTAAATAGATTAAATTAAACTTAAAATATACTCCGCTGTAGAACTCAATAAATTTTTAAAATCACCATTTTTAAATTCATATACATTGTCATTTTCATCAACAACAATTAAAATCCCATCAATACCTAAATTTTGAATAACGATATATTGATCTAACTCACCTTTTGCTAATTCTCGTTCCTTTAACGTTGATTCTACAACATTTAAATAGCCTTTTACCCCTAAGCCAAAAATTTCATCAGAGCCAATATCTATACTGCCAAATTCAGATAAAATCTCTCGATATGTTGCTGGAATTTTCATTCCTAATTGTTGTTCAGCAGCATCAATTGCTTCAGCACTAACACCTTTATAAATATCTGCATCGCTTTTTTTTATTTCATCGATAAATGTCATTATTCATTCCCTCTTTCTGCAAGGAGTTGCTCAGCACGTGCTTTCCAATGCTGTTCTCGCTCTTTTTTAAATTCATTTCGATCAATTTCAGATTCTACTTTTTTATCATGCAAAACCCCATCTTGAACAGGACCTCTATGTTCTTGCATAGTTAATTCAGCTAATGGTGCATCACTTTTTTGACCAATGTGGTGTAACTCTAATGCTTCACCATCACCAATCGGCGGTCTTCCTTTTTGCATTCGTTCTAAGTTTGTCAGTCCTTTTTCATCTACAGCATCTAAATCGATATCCTTCTTCACTAAACAAGGACGTTCATTGACTTCCTTTTCTTCTAAATTTGCGTTAGCATAAATATCTCTTTCCTCTATAGAGACATCATTTAAACTATCTTCTAAAGAACGGTACTCTTTAAACGGTGGTTCTGAATCATCTGTATATAAAGGTTTATCCAGCTTGTCTAACAATTCTTTATCGATTGCGATAATCCCTTTGTCCTCGACAGGTACTTCTATAAGTTTGATTACTTCGTTCATCGTATTTTCCCTCCCCTTACAGCCTCGATCCAAGTTTTATATACCTCAAAGTGTTTAAGACTCTCATTTGCAGTGGATTTTAATAAGCATTGTGAAATAGCAAGCTTCATTTCAGAATTCAAACCCGTTGTATTTTGAGAAATACGTTCATTTAACTTCAAATTTATCGATTCGATTTCTGAACTAGAAGTAAGTAAATGTTTTAATTGATTTTTTTCACTTAACAATTCACAAACCACTTCCGCTAAAATGTCGAAATGAGCTTTATCTAATAAATATGCTTGATATTCTTTGTCAGTAATATATAAAGTTAACTGTTTCTTTAGCTTTGTAGATAAAACAAGCCGTTCTAGGGATTCCATTAATTCATTTTCAGTTAATAAATTTGCTTTTCTAACTCTACCCTGTAGTAAGTATTCAAGGATTGCTGACTTTTGAGTCTTAACGTCTACTGGAATACGATCTTTATCTGAATACTCATACTTATATACCTTACCGCTGAAGCGATTAATCCCACACAATACTGGTTCCAACCAATCATTTTGATAAACAGCTGCAACCCCTTTAGGTAACTTAATAATCTCTTCTAGCTGTTTATCATTTAATCCAGCTGATTTACCAACTAATCTTCTATCCATTTCATCTGGCAATCGCAATATAATCTTTGTGTTCGTATTACGAATAGCTGACATATCTAACATACTAGGAGATTGATCTACAATAATAAATCCTTCTCCATAAGTTCGCATTTCAGCTATTGCATTAGATAACATTTCTACCGATTTCCCAATTAAATTTGAGCCTTCAGCTGATTGTTCAGTTGAAGTTCTTTTCAAAATGTTATGTGCTTCTTCTAAAACTGTCACATGCTTTATAGGAGTATTTAGTTCTCCTACATTTGCCATGCGATGCTCATTTAATCGCATAACTAATATTCCCATTATTAAAGACTTAGTTTCTGAAGATCCCACTCTGCTCAAATCTACAATTACGTTTGAATCGAAAAGTAAATTATTATCAAGTTCTTCATTACAGAAAATTTGTCCATTTATACCATTTGTTAGGGATCTTATCCTCGTTACTAGTGATCCAATATAATTGCCCTTTGTTTCGCTATCGTAAGCAGTTTGATTAATCACAATTTCTAAACTATTCAACAAGTCTTTAAAGGTTGGATATAATTCCACTTCACCTTCTAAATATGTTGAAGAATCTAAATCCCAGCCACAAGTTTCATAACAATGTAAAATAGCTTCTTTCAAAATGGCTGGCATTGCTGCATACATTGGCCAACACACATTAAAAATTTCCACTAAACGATCTATATGTTCTAAAACATGTGTGTCTTCTGGAAACTTAAACGGATTAATTTTTAGCAGCATATTCTTTTTAGAATTTGTTCCAAATACATTAACATTTGGATCTCTTCCAAAAATATATTTATATTCTCCTTTGGCTGGTTCAATAACTAAAAATTTAACCCCTTGCATTTCTAATTGGCTTAGTAGTTCATAAATTGTATTCGACTTTCCGGAACCTGTTGACCCGGTAATTAACGTATGCATACTTAAACTTTGTAAATCTAGTTTTACTCGGCTTGAAGTAATCTTTCCGAAATTATATACAGCACCAAGATTAATAAAACGAGTACCTTCTTGTGTATAGCTAACGACTTCAGGTGCAAATTCAACATGCTCAATTACTGGAAAACCGCTTACAGATTTTCTTGGTAAACTCATATGAATTGCTAACTCTTTGCCACTTACTAAAGAAGTAGGTAAAATCGGCAACTGTATGTCATTATTTTGATAGTTAAATGTTGGATGCATAAAGTTTTGAATATACTTGTTTATTTCAGATGAATTTCGGTCAGTATTTGTCCAACTCGAAATTGTAGACACTTCTAAACCTGTGTTTTCACCTTGCATTAAAGATTTATATGTGGCCGCTGCTATATCTGCTGCATACGGTGTCTTCGAAATAAAATATGCCGCACATTCCCACATTCCTAAACTTTCACACTCTTGTAATCTATCTAATTGCATATCAATTCGATGTAAATAATTTTGCAAAGTTTTATTTTGAGTTGTTAATTGAATTGATTCCGTATTTCCTCTACTAAAACCTGTGGCATCAGACTGACTTTCATTTGTTGTTGAGGTTTTTCCTACTGAAGAACCTGTAGTACTTGCAATACTAGCATTTTCACTAGTAGATGAACCCTCTGTATCAGACACAGTAGCATGTGTAAAAGCCGCAATCATTCCACCAACAGCCCCTCCGACAGCTCCACCAACAAGCGTTCCTACTCCTGGTACTACACTACCAATAACCGCACCAGCAGCAGCCAAACCTCCGGCAGTAACTTTACCTACGCTACCCCCTAAAGTATTTTTTGATATTGAGGATGAGGAATTATCAGTATAAGTTTTACCTTTCGTATTAGTTACAGATTCATTAGTTGTATCTGTCACTCCTTCACTAGTACCTGTTGTATATGTTTTCGTTTCATTTATTGAGTCATTCATACCATACGATACTTGTGAACTAGCCATTGGCGCTAACATGGAATAAATATTTTCATATTGAATTCGAACATTTAATAAATCTTGGCGGTCAACAGGATTAGCCAATATTACACCTGTAAATACTTCACCTTGCATTGTTAATGCTAATTTTTCTAATCCCTGAATAAAAGACTTATTCATTTTTAGTTGTTCATCTTTATAATTTGCCACACCCGTCACAATAGATACGGCATTGGGATTATTTTGATTAAATAATTCCTCTATTTTGTCTTTTGTTACATTTTCAGTTTTGATTCCAGGGAAATGTCCATTCATTGCATTTTTTAGCGTATCAAATGAAGTTTTTGTACTGTTATTTTCATTTAAAGACCGGATTCCCATGTAAAAATCAACTTTAGTACCATTACTGTCAACCACTATAAATACTGAGCTATCCTTTACTGCTACTGCATTTAACACGCTAGCTAATTTAAATGTAGTATCTTCATCTTGCGAATAAACAATTTCATTAATTTTGAACATCCGCACATTTTTAGCGAGATTTTTTTCAATGCTAACATCATCTAAAGGGATAACTTGCATATCCTGCAATTTAGTTATGTAATTTTTTAGTACTACATCATCAACAACTTCGAACGCAGTAGAAACCTGCTGTTCGAAGTTTTGATATTTAGGGATTGATAGCTGTTGCTCTTTTTTCTGAAGTTGAAGTTCCGTCATAAAAACACTCCAATAGTTTAACTTTTATTTTTTCACAACATAATAGGTAATACCGCCAACGACTACCGTTGCAATCACAGCCGTTGCTGCTATTGTTACAATTGACCAACCTTTTAATACACCTAGCAAAATAGATGCTACCCCTACACCCAATACAGCAATTAAAGTGATAACTTGTTGAGAGTCTGCACTTGATTCATCTGATTGGTTTAAACGATTATTTGAATTCTGTGAGCTTAATTTCGGTTGTTGAACTTGTTGCTGAGAAGTATTACATTGAGATTGTTGCTGTTTTTTTAATTCATCTGCATATACATACTGTTGAACTTCTTTAATGTGTTGAATACGCTCTGCCGAGAAATTATCAACTAGGTCATATTTTAATAAACTAGCATAATCTTTATCCCAATTTTCTTTTGATTCAAATTTTGTTCCATCATGTGATTCAATAATATTCGGTATAAATTTCAACGTGTACTCTAACATCGATTTAAACTGATTAAACGTTAAATCCATTGTTAAACTATTTTTTAACATCATCTTAACTTTCTCTTCATCTTCTATTTGAACTGCTTTTTTAAAATCTGCTGAAATCATACTTCGACTACCTCCCCGATATCTATAATTTTATTCACCTTTTCATTAATCCGTTCTAACCATTCTAATCTAGCTTGTGATTCAGCAATTTTTGCTCTGATTAATGATTCATCTTGAGTAAAAGTTTCTAATTCTTTTAATTTATCACGTAAAATTTGATCTACTTTGTCGAATTTTCTGTAATAATCCATTTTTATTTGTTTAATATTTTCCTTAGCCGATCCTTCTACTTCCTTAATTAACATACGATTTTGTTTCTCTAAATACGTTGAAAATTCATCAGATATTATTTGTGCGCTAACCATTGTTTGTTCTTCATAAACATCTCGGTATAAAGTTGTTGGTTTCCAAAACTTTAAGCTTCCAAAGAAACCTGAACGTTCTGGGTTCCTATAACTTTCTGTACCTACTTTAACTTTTTCAGTATACGTAGCTGTGTCTAAAATACGATTTTTTTCAATCCCAAAATCTAATTCGGCAGCAATTAATTGCAATGGTTCAAATACTAAATTATCCGTTCCTAACCCATCAACTAATTTTACAATTTTCCCTTTGTACTCTTTTAATAATTGGTCTGCTATATTGTTTAAATTGTCATTGATCATTTTTTCTAAATTAACAGTAAGTTTTGAGTGACTTTCTCGAGAAATTCTAATTAAATTTTCAATAAAACTTTCTGCTTCATTTTTAGCAAATTCTTTTCCAATTGCACCAGTTAAAAATTCATCAACTGAACGTTGATGTTTCAAAACAAGCTTCCTAGATTCAGTTTTAATATCTTTCATAACATCTATTTCTTCAATCTTCTTTTTAAACTTCTCTGCTTCTTTCCCTGAATTCAATTTTTCCTCAATCTGACGAATCTGCTCTTTTATTTGAGCATGGCGTTCCGTATTTTCAGCAATAGCAGTTTTAGTTTCCTCAAAAGCCTTTGAACTTTCTAATTTCTTTTGGAATGTATCTACAACATTTTTGATTTTGGCTGTTCTAGCATATTTTTCAACATATAGCTTAATTGTTTCTTCTACAGCCGGAATACCACTATGAATTAATGCGGTTTCTAAATTCATAATATCACCATCATCAGCAAGTCTTAACTGTTCATCAATCTTTCTACGAATGCTTGGTGTTAATGTTGCATATTTTTCTAAATGTAATTGCTCGTTACGGTTTAATTTTCTCGCCATCATCAGTATTTCGTCTTCTAAGTCTTCATCAACTGATTCTGGATGATTTAAAAGCTCACGTATATCTAAGGAAGATAATGCTGCTGCTGGGAAAATATTAGGGTCATGTATACCACGATCCGCTAAGTATTTTCGTACCTTCTGCAACGAACTTTCTACATCGTCTTCACCTTTACGGAACTGATCCAACTTATTCACAACGAATAAATAACGATCTTTCGATTGTTTTCCACCAACTTGCATACTATTTGCAACCGCATTTAATAATTGAGAATCATCATTAACACCTAATTGTGTTGCGTTCAAAATATACAATACTAACGCTTTTGAAGATTCATCTAGATTTTTGTATGTCGTTTTCAAGTGGTTTTCATCACGTGAATTGTTTGGTCCAGGTGTATCGATTAATACTAGAGACATTTCTTCCGTACTAGTAAACGGTATATCACCTTCAATGCAAATCGTCGATACTTTTTCTATTGCATTTAATTTTTCCATATCTTCCAAACCTAAATTGGGAACAGATTTAATTACATTACCAAATTCATCATAAGCCGTTGCAAAGAAATCTTCGTCATCAGTATCTTTAATTCTTGAAATTGTTGCTGTACAAGCTTCTTGACTTGATGGCATTAATTTACGTTGTAGCAATGAATTAATCAATGTTGATTTACCTGCACTCATTGTCGCAACAACAGTTATTTCAAATTCATCGTTCAAAGCCTTTTTAAAAGCATCTTGTAAGTCTTTTGATTTAAGCTCTTCTATAGGACCATTAATAATCTCATCAAAAACTTCCTCAATTGCAAATTCCATATTTGAAATTTCTTGAACTGGGATATGAGTTAATTCAATTTCAATTCCTTTTTTCCGGGCTTTCTCTATAATTTCCTCAACATCCTCTAAATCCATCGAAGTACCCATAAAATCTAATTCAAAGTAATCTTCATTACACTCATCCTGTAAAAATTCAGCTAATTGCTCAACCCATTCTTGTAAGCGTTTTGAGCCTACATTTAATACGCTATTTTGTGGAATTAATTCACCATCAATTTCTATGATGGTTTCTAATTTAAATGGATTATATTTAATAAAAACTTTAGCCATGACTAACATCCCTTCTACTAATTAATAACTCTAGATTATATAAGCCGCATCTAAGTAATTTTTCTTGAATTTCATTATTAGCTACAATAGATGGTGAATTATATTTTGCTAAATCAAAACTTGCTCTTTTAAGCTTTCTAGTTAACAATTCAAGTTCATCTTTTTCTTCATCATTTAAAACTTGATCAGAGTTATCTAGCTTTAATAAATATCCTGTGTATGCCGAAATCGGTTGGATTACAGAATTAACAAAACCTAAATTCTCAAGCTGTATTTTTACATTATCAACACTTTGTTCCACTGAGTCATGATTTTGTCTGAACTGATCTACTTTATTAATCACAAAAATTATTTTTTCAGTTGGTACATTATCCTTTATAAACTGTAAATGATTTATATCATCATTTGTGCCTAAATGATTACCATTCATAACGTACAACAGGACATCGAAATCTCCTTTACGAATTACTTCTTCTGAAATTACTTTATGTTCAGGGTCCGCAGATGAATTAACACCTGGAGTGTCTATTATTTCCCATAAATATGAATCCTGAATATGACTCATTATAGAATGTATCACAACATTATCTGAATCAAGATTATGTAAAATTTGTGAAATATTATTTTTCAAACGCATTCTAGTGTTGTTATGTAGACAATAAATGTGATCTCCGCTACTTAAATCTTCTTTAACACTGTACTTTTTTGCTGTACAAGATTCATTTTTTGTTGTCATTATTTTTTTACCCACAAGCGCATTTACTAAAGTAGATTTACCTGCACTCATTGTTGCTGTTACTAATATTTTTTTGAAAACATTATTGCTTATAAAGCTTGATACTTCTTCAAATTCCATTTCTAGTCTTTGGGATAATTCTTGTATCAATTCAATATCATTTTTCACAACAAGTTTACTTATAAATTGAAGAAGTTCTTTATGGTAATTTTTATATCTACCAAGATATAAATTGTTGTCCATAAAATGTTTAGGGTTCTTTGGTATGTAAAAGTCATTCGGCATTTGAATATCAAATAGCTCACTTGTGGTTTGATTCCAAATCCCCAGATTTGTTTTAAAATCTCTACTATATTTTTCAAAAAAATAATATTTTATATCTAACCAATTCTTTTTGTAATTAAAGCTCCTATTCTGCAAAATCTCACCTCAAAGTCAATTCTCTATAACTAAAGATTAGTAATTAATCGCCATCCTGTTAATGCTATTTTGTAGGGTTATTACCAATTCCTCAGGGCTGATTACTTCTATATACTCCCCTTGACTCAACAACCACATCTTAACCCCATTACCAAACACCTCTGCTTCGAAAATTACGCCACCATCAAACTTTTCTACAACTCTTGCTGTAGGTAATCGGTCAATTACAGCTTGTGGTGAGGGGCCAGTAAATTTAAACTTCACATTAATTAACTCGCCGGGATACATGAATTGTACCCGCTTGCGAAATTCTCCTTCTTGGAATCGTTTGTCGTAAGGTACTTTGAATAATACCCCTGTTTGCTCAATTTTTTCGATACGATCTACTCTATAAATAGTTGGAAAATCAAAATCACTCTCAGCTGAATAAGCTATTAAGTAAAAGTAAAATTCAGAAAACATCATTCCAACAGGCTTTAATACGCGCCTTTTGGCTTCATCATCTATTTCACGCTTGTAATTTACATAGATTATCTTTTTACTCTGGATAGCTAATGATAACTTCCATAGTAACTCAATCAGCTCTTTCTTATGATGAAGCTCCACATATAAGTGCTTTTCGTTTAACATCATTTGTTGAATTAAATGTTGGTCTTCCTTTTTCGCCAAAGAGGACAATTTATCAATTAAGTCATCCATTTCAACCTTAGGAAAGGCTCGCGATTCGATTAACACTTTCAAAATAGCAAAAATATCTTCATTTCTAAGCCACTTAGGTGATGCAGTATTTAATACATAAGCTTTTTTTGAACGATCATAGTCAAGATATTCATTTGTATTTTCCAATTCAAGAAAATCTCTTATGCTTTGAAGATCACGCTGAATCGATTTTTCGCTAGTATGAAATCGTGCAGCTTCTTCCTTTTTAACAATTTCCTCACCATTTTTTAAACGCTCATACATAGATAAAACACGATATACTTGTGACTCTTTCTCGCTACGCATAACAACACCTCTTATAGCCTATTTTACACATCCAAGTGGACATATAATGACCAAATGATTATTTAATAAAAACAAACTATACACTTAGTATAATACCATTATCTCCTATTTTTAAGAGTGTTATGGACCAATAAAATTATATTAGTAAATAATCAACTAAATATTTTACAACGTTCACTTTACGAACGAACGTTTTATAATCAAGTTAAATCAATATTAACAAGGGAAAACCCCAACTCAGAAAGTGACTTTTAATGTCGATAACTTTGAGTTGGGGGTTTTTTGGGTAGGAGGAAAATCCAAGTCCAAGACTGCTTGGGACATTCCGATATTAAAACGACGATGGATTTTTATACGCACCTCACACCAAAGGCTAAATCAGAAGCTATTCAAAAGTTCGATAATCACATGAATGGCTCGCTTTAAAATAAACTACGTTTTAACTACGGTTTGTTTAAAAACATATAAAACTATACGAAAGAGAAGAACACCGAAACCCCATATATACCATGGGATTTCGGTGTCCATTCAAACCTACAATTAACATAAAATAGATATTGTGGATATTCTACCTATAAAATTAAAGGATTACAAGGCTTTTCTGATTGTAAAAAATTGCTCTTACAAAGGAATTAATAAGGTTTTATAAAAATTGCTTACGGAGACAATACTTTACCAAGATATAAACTTTGATTTAATAGTTTCACCCATCAACAAATTATATTCAATATTTAAATTACTATTGTTAGCAGTTGCATAACATGTTGGACAGTGTACATTCCATTCGTCATTTACTTGTACATTAAAATTATAGGTAGCATATTTATAAAGTGGGCGTGGTCTTTTTAACCATAATTGTTCGTTCAAATCGTAATAATCTATTAAATCTTTACCCTTTTTCGCGCAATCTCCACAATAATTTTCCACCCAGACAATTTGACAACTATCACAAATATAAGTATTTTTCCATTTCCTTAAAAGTTTATTGTATCGATCTTTTCTTATATAGCCTATTTCTCCATCAACTTTTTTTGCACAATTTAAACAAAAATATCCTAAAGCACTTTTCTCATGTAATAGACGCTTTAAATAAATGTGCAAATTTTGTTGATTCCTTGGGGTAAAAGAAAAATGAGCATACGTATGCTGTTGCCTTGATAAATTAATTTCGGCATCTTTTATATTCCACCAACCTATATTTTGATCTGGATGAATAATTGCTGCCGTTCTAAAATTTACCGATTCATTTGATTCAAATGTTGCTAAATATCTTGTTGCAGACCGCAATAGGTCTGTCCTCAGAACATCTACACCATTTTTCATAGCACTATATTCTTTATACTTGGCATCAAGTATATGCATGAACCACCGTTTCTTTTCTTTATGATAAATACCTATAATAAAGTCCGGTCGATATCCAGATTGTTCATGTAAAAAATCATAATAAATCGCTACATTAAAAGGTGCATTTTCTAACTTAAAAATTCCTTTATATTCACTGATCGTACCCTTTTCTAAAAATCGATTCTTTATGTCATCAATAAATATTTTTAAATCAGCACCCCACGCCTTCAACTGCTCAAATATTTTTAATAATATCCAAATTTCATAGAGCGTTGGTGATTTTAAAATTGATTGAACAAAAAATCTAAATGTCGTTGAATGCTTCGGTACTAATTTTTCATATTGTAAATATACTTCATATAGGTCACTATACAATGGGTGCATTCGAAATAAATGTGTTTCTTCGATTTCCATTGAATCAAATTGTAAAAAATCATAGTTAATTAGACTATTTATTGTTCTATTAAAGTTAAACCATTGATTTGTACGCAATTGAAGTTTACGAACATCCATCTGCAAACTAATCAATTGATTTTTCATTACCTGTTTAAGTTTAAATGATTTTTCTTTATCAATAGCTTGTTTTAATTCGGATATTTCCCCTAATAAACCCAGAATAAAATTCGTCTCAGCACTTTGCTCTGTATTAATTCTTTCTAATAAAATTTCTAACATCCGCCGAATCATACGATGTTCTTTTATATCTGTTGAAGTTGTGTATACATCTGTTTTAATTTTATCTGACTCATTTAATTCCATTTGTAAAATTGTTTTTACTCGCCATTTCTTCACTTGATGCCGCCATACTTTAATTGGCATTATGGTTAACTCATTAGCAGGTTCTTTAGCAATTCGTTTCAACAAATTTTCTATATTAGTAATCATACCAGCTAATGTATCAATTGGAAAAAATGGTAACTGAATAGATTGTAATTTCATTTCTTCTACATATGAATTCTGCATGTAATCATAGGAAAATATATCAAACAAGCGTTTTACTTCTAATTGCATCTCTATATATTCTTCTATTGACATTGTTCCAGGAGTAACAATAACTTCTTGGCTTGCTAAAAGTTCCATTGTACTATCGTAGCCTTTTATCTGAAAAGATCCCCCAGCATTTACTCCGAAAATACTGTCAGTTTTTTGTATAAAATCATCCGATATCCATCTTTTTTCTCTATGATACCAAACTTCATTCAATTCGTCGTATGTTAACGTTGCAACGACATTGTTAAATTGCTCTACAACGACTTTAACAGCACTTGGGATTTGTACACCAATTTGAGTCATTTTCTTTTTTACCCGGTTATATTCACATGTATAATAAATCCCTTGTGAAAAAGCCAATTCATTTATGATTTGAATTTCATTACCTTTTTTAGTTATATGAAAGCATTTCATCCATAACACCTACCAAAAGCTTACTGTATATTGATTTTTTTTCATTTTATTCCACCTTTTATTTGATTCTTCATACTGAGCTAACTTATTACTAATGTCATCAAATGATTCTTCCAATAAATCTCGCTTCATTTCAATACGTGGTAGCACTTTCCCAAAAATAATTCCATCTATTAGCTGCTCCGCAATTTCAACTGAATGAGCATAATGTAGAATTTCACGAATATGTTTATATCCTCGGCTGTTCAATGAGGCATTCGGATATTGTTCAAGAATTTCACATAGTGATTCGATTTCCTCGATTATATGTTTCGTATCATTATCAGTTAAATGCTTTTTCTTGAATCGATCAATACTAAAGTTTACTTTTCCATGTAATGGGTTACCCTCCAAATGTTGTTTCAGTTCTTTTTTACTTTCCATTGGTAAATGAACGACTTCAATTACAAAGCTACGATCTAACACTTTTGGACTCAGTGGCTTTACAGTATGATCCATATTTAAAGTACCTACAAAACGAACATTTTCTGGAATATTGAACTCAGCACGATAGAGATCTAATAATTCGGCTGCATTTCTTTTTCTTTCTAAAGACGCATTTTTGTCTTTTAAAACGAGCTTTGCAATTTCTAAATGTTTTTTAGGGTACAAATAGATTGAAGGTTTTTTCTTTTCACGCGCGCTTAGTATTTCTGAAAAATAGTATTCTACATGCGCTAAGTTCATTTCATCTAAGCAAATGACATACAGTATATTTTTATTTTTCGAGGCTTCTGCTAAAGCTTCCATAAAAGGCGTTGGAACAAATGCTTTATCATTCGGATGAAAATAGCCTAGTAAATCTTGTGCATCTGTCCAACTCGACTGAACAGAAATCATTTTAACTTTCACATTTTCTAAACAATCCTCTAAACCTTCTATAATACTTGATTTCCCAGTTCCCGAAGGACCTGTTAATACAGTTAAAAGATTCGCTTGTAACGAATAGAAAAACTTACGAATCAAATGTTCTTCATAAATTAATGCTCTTTTATCATTATTGTGATAATACAATTTTTGTAAATCACTAATGAAAGTTTCTTGATTATTTGGCAAGATTTTTAATGTTTCAGCTTCTTCCCCTATATCTTGTCCAACTAACTTTTTGATTTCTGTAATAATAGACAGCCACTCTTTTTCACTTTCATTCAGTCTCTCTTGAGCCTTAATTACTTGTTGCTTTTGCTGTTTAATTTCTTCTTCAAGTTTTTTTTGTTCAGTTAAACTATTTTGAAGTTTAATTTGTATTTCTTCATTATGAATTATTAATTTTTTCATTAATACTGCTTCTAACGGTTCTTCTAATGTTATTTTTTTTAAATCCTCGAAAAACTCTGGGTGAACTAATTCACCAATTGCCTCTTTTAAATTTTGAGGTAATATTTCAGCATCATCTAAATGCAGAAATAATAACGATGTAATATGATTTTGATTTCTAGTTTCGTTAAAATTTACCGAAATAACATCGCCTATTTTAAACCGTTCGGGATTTTTCACCATATTTATTGGCTTTGATATTTCCCAAATCGCTTGTAAAAAAGGGTGTTTCATTTCTTTATAACCTTCAGCCGTGAGTTCAACGGGTACACCTATAATTTGTTTATGCACTCGTTTAATACGAACTAATAATAAGCCATTTATAAATCGTTTAAACTCAAATACAAATTCCGCATTTAATTCCGGTGTTAATTGATTATTTCTATAAGCTTCCTCTAACTTTACTACCGTTTCTTTCCCATCCGCTTTTAACCATTTCTCGTATGGTGTTTGAAATACATTTAATACAGGGTATTCTTCATTATTAATACCTAGTAATTTTTCCATATCATCTTTTTCTAGTTTTACAGGTGAATAACCAATTACCCCTGAAGTCAAATCATCTTGTGGTTCATACAACTTCAAATCTAATTGATTTGTTAACCTAAATGACTGCTCTTCATTATTTCGATTTCGTCTTAATACTTCAGGTAAATCTTCCTCTGTAATTTCTCCTTTTTCAAATGGCCATTTATTATTCATAATTAATATTAATCTCCTATCTAAATGTTAGTCACTATAAACGTCTATGTATTCTTCCCCAATGCCTCTTGACCTGTTTCTTAATCAGGCTCTTCACTGGCAACCGACACATTTTATTATGAGCCTTATAGGCATAGGTAACGAAATTCCCACGCTTTTTATATTCAAATCCAAGATGCGTATATAAATCATACAATGACCTTTTTGGTCCTGGTCGTTCTGTTGCATATTCAATACGTTTGACTGTTTTGGCTTTGCGATATGCTCTTGTGTAATAATTAAAAAGGCTTTTTTCCCTTAATTGAATCATCTGACCATCAGTTACAAATCCTAAGTAATCTAATTTAGATGGCTGTAACTGCTCATCTAGTATATTGTCACCATTCCATAACCGTATTTCTGTTTTTTTCTGTTGCACATCTAAACCATCACTTTTATATTTATTAATGATTTCAAATAATTCATTTCGAATTGTTGCGAATTCATTTGTACTTTGTTTTTCAAGAGGAATAATTACAATTAAGTCATCACAATACCTTCTATACATTGCATTAGCGGACTTTTGCTTGCACCACTCGCTTATTTCTTTATCAAAATCAATTAGATGTACATTAGAGCAAACTGCACTCATACTTGATCCTTGCGGAATGCCATAAGAATCCGAATTAGGGTTTGGCTTTAAATATTTCTTTTTAGATTTCCTAAACTCACTTGAAGTCATGATTCGATTAATTTGATGTGTCTTGATTTTTTTATTTAATGTTCTTCCGTATTTTTCCTCTAAAAACTTATCAATGTCTTCCCTATTTACATAAGTAAATTGTGTAAGGTTCTTAAACACTTGATACCAATCTCGTTCTAAGGTTTTTATACCTAGAACCCTTCTTATATTCCGCTTTAATGTTTTATGTGAAATATTATCGAAATACTTAGTAAAATCACTTGAAATGACAACTGCATTTTCAAACTTAAATAGATGATCAAATACTTCAAATGCAAAATCGATATTATTTTTTCCTAATTTATTATTTCTATAGGCCACGACATTATCATCAATTTCATTTTCAGATGCGTAGATATTATAAGCATTGTTTAACAAGTCGCCGTAAAATTTATAAATGTAGCCATCCTTATGAGCAGAATAAAAAATTTTACGTTTTTTAGGTTCCCCTCGTTCTTTTCTTTTAGTTACTTGCCCCTGCTCATCGATCTCTTTAATCGTTACAAATCTTTTAAAATTCATTTCAAAATGGATAAATGGTAAAAAAGCATATGAAGCTACCCAATCCTTATTCAAGAGGTTAGCTTTCATATGCTCTATGTGTATTCGTTCATCAAAATGTAAATAACCTTTAGATCTATACTTCTCCCAATTAATATTAGAAGAGCTAGAGAGGTTATGTAATTGTAGTGGCCCATTACTCCATTTCATAACAGAAAACCTCCTAGCCTAATTTGGTGTCATCCATCCGTAGATGAATGCTCTGCTGACCACGCGCTCCCGCATATAACGGAATTCTTACTCTTAAAACATTACACTATACTCACCCTATGGAGGTAATTACAATGTTGCTAAGTTTGTCTAGCAATCTAGAAGTCCAGCTAGTGCTGTTCTTGATAGAAGTTACTAGTTTGCTTGTTGAGGTTCTAAATATTTATAACCTTGACAAGCGTGAAACTTTATACTTCTGCAACTATTTTCACAGAACAATTATATTATCCTATTTTATTAAACAGAAAGCAAATTTTTCATTTTCAACAATAAAACCCCAATTTTTCAATCACTATTTTTTTAGCGATTCCATAATCACTCGTATTAAATTCACCAATACGTTTTTTTAGTTGCTGATAAATCGCTTGATGAATATTCCTCGTTAACCAGCCAATATTATCAACCTCATTATCCAATTGGAAATCGTAGCGAACTGGTAATTCTGTCCCCTTTTTCTCTAATTTACTTTGTACAAAGAAATCTTCGATTTTTATATTTAGCCATGTAATGTACTCTTTTCTTAGACCTTGTGCCTTTAAATAGTCTTCACCTTCTGAATAATTTACTTGAATATTTTCATTAGCTTGTGCTTCTTTCTTTTCAATTAGCATTTGTGCTTCTTCCTCTGAAATTGTTCCTTCTTCTTGTAATCTATGGATTCGTTCTATTTGAGCCTTTAAATTATTTACCACTTCATCATTCGTAGCTTTTTTGGCCGCTAAATATCGATCAAATCCGTCAGTTGAAAATGAATCTTCATTTCCAATTCCTTTAGAAGAGTATTTTGTAACACTTCCTAATTGCTGTGGAACTACTACTAGAACATCTTCATCAATGTCTATTTTAGATTTCCTAGAAGATGACCTTGTCTCTACAAACCCCATCTCTTCTAGCATATTAATTTGGACACTCATGCTTTCTCTTTGGGATTTAATCACTTCTGAAAAGGATTTTTGCTGTTTGTAATACTCCCACAGCTTTTCAAGTCCTAGTTCCTTGTGATAAATGACATTACAAAAGTTATCTAATTCAGAATTAGCATTATAAATTTTTCTTAAGCCCCTCCCTATTGCTTGAGCATATGGCGTCAATGATTTAAATGGTCTAAAAATAGAAATAATGGAAATATCGGAATTATTATAACCCTCACCTAGCATTTGAATACTAACCATCACATCATATTTACCTTGTGCAAAATCTGTTAAACGAATATCGTTCTCTCTTTCATTATTAGAGTTAGTACTTACATAAGTCGCAGTTAAACCTGCGTCTTTAAACCATTGGCAAATTGATTGGGCATGTTCGTCATTACAAGTAATAGCTAACACGCGATGGTTAGGGTAGCTTTTCCTTTTATCTATTAATACTTGCTTTGTTTGTTGAATGATCTGTTTAGAACAAACTTCTGACAATGCTACGGATTTGTTTATCCAGTCATTATTTAATTTCTGCTTCGCTTCTTCTAACGTCAATTTTTGACCAGTTTCATTATGGACAAATTCTAATTCTCCTGGGATTTCAACTTCTTTTATTACATCTTTTAATAATCCATCTTTAATAGCTTCACCTAATGTATATTCATAAATTGGATCCAATGGATTGTTTGTAATCTCTTGTTTATCTGCTCTAAACGGGGTAGCGGTTAACTTAATTACTTTTGATGCTTTAAAATATGCCAATGCCTCTTGCCACATAGGCGCTGCAACATGATGAGCTTCATCAATGATAATCATATCGAAAAAATTCTCATCAACTAAATTCATTAAGTTAACTTCATCACTACTGCTGTTTATTCGATGGATATTAGTAATAACAATATCTGCTTCTTTTAGCTTTCGAATAGCAATACTTCTTTCCTGTTCACTACCCTTTTTAAAACCTTGATATAGTAAAGCTTTCGGAAGTCGATCTGACTTTAAAACAACGTTATATTTATACAAAAATGAATTTTGAGGATTAAACACTGTATCAAATTCATCAAAAACCGTTCTTCTAACAACTTTTCCTGGAGTGATTAATAGTACTTTTCCTTTACAATTAGCAAAAGGTAGAATAGACATTAAACCAGTTTTACCAGATCCAGTAGGCATAACAACTAACACTTCTCTTTTTTCAAATTCTGGAAATTGTTCGTAATAATTTTGAACGGCCTGATATGCATCAATTTGAGCTTGATATAGTTTGCTATTTTCTATAATGTTTGCGTAAGTAGAATTAAAAATTACCATAATATACCTCCTTGTTAATTCTATAATACCATATTTATACCTTTAGATATTATATTGTTTTAAAATCCCCAACTTTCTGCTTTACAATAACGAACAAAGGTTTTATATAATCTTAGATTAATAAATAGCAATGGAAAACCCCCAACTCATGAAGTGACTCACACTGTCACTTTATTAGAGTTGGGGGTTTTTTGCCTTGAGTAAATTAATATTAATAAAACGTTAAACAATCAATAAAATGACTGCTTAACGTCCAATTATTAAAAATAGATTTTAGTAACAGTAGCTTTTCCTCGAATTACATCTTCCTTTGCTTTCGCTTGACGAACAGTTTCTTCTAACCCTTCAATGTCAGTCGAAGTAGCATCGCCAGCGAGTTGCAAATCAAAGCTAACGAAATTTGAAGAGTAGCCCTTAGCCTTCACTAACTCTTTTAATTCAGTTAAAAAATCGAGATTAATAGCATCGTGTGCAGAGTTGCGTTCTTTCGTGCTATCTTCTTGCGCCTCAACAATTGTACCTAACTGAATTGTAATTTGACCTTTGTACCATTTATGCATTTTATAAGACCTCTTTCATTTTAGAATCAAGTTTTAATCCATCCAGAAAGCCAATTAGATAAATTTGCTGCAGAATATTATGCTGATACTCAAACACTAAATCATGAATTTTTTCTGTAAATTCATCCTTTGCCTCTTTATTCAAGGATAAATTAGATTGATTTAGCAATTTATCGATACTCTGTGATAAACCTTCTTTTTTTACGTTTGAACTAATTTCATACAATACTCCATCAACGCGTTGATTCAAAAATTGTTGCATTGCAGCATTAAAATTATCGATAATAGCCATCTCCTTTTATGCAGTTTTTTATAATTCTCAATAATAGTATAAAACATTAATTATTGATTGTAAAACGGAATAATTGTACGCTTAAATTGACTAATTAACTGGAGTTGATAGGACGATGAATGCTGTCTCAATCGGACGTACAATAAGAAGTTTACGAAAACAAAACAATATGAGTATGCAAGAATTAGGCGATAAGGTCGCACTATCTCAGGCCTCAATCTCGAGACTAGAAAGCGGTGTCACTGATATAAACTTTGCACAACTATCAAATGTATGTGAAGTATTTGAACTTACACTAACTGAATTTTTTGCTATGGTCGAAAAGCAAATGGACTTAAAATTAGATGTCTCTCCTGTAGAAGTTAAAACAATCGACGATAAATTAATTGATATCATCCAACAGTTATCAGATGATCAAAAAAAGGGGCTGTATGTTTTACTACAACCATATGTAAAATGAAAAAATCGCTACTTAGAATCTAAGTGGCGATTTTTACTTTTTAAAGATAATACCTGGAAGTGTTTTTGCTTCAAATTACTAAATTTACTACTAAAAAAAGCAAAAATTGAATACGCAAAATATACTCAAAGCCGAACTATTTAAAAAAATCCTTATTTACTCTAAAGACTGTTTAATATTAGAATGACAAAATGGAAGAGCAGCGTTAGAAATTGAGCTTATTCCTTTACATGCTGTATATAGAGTTAAAACTTTATTTACTATAGGTAAAACCAAAAGATTGCCTTTAGGAGAGACTCTTAATAGTTACCAATAGTGGTTACCATTACTGGCTCTTTTATAGTAACCAATAGTTTCAATTGATCATATTAAACATATTGCAACTTGACTAAACTGGTCATCCCCCCTTTATAGAAGGGATTCTGAATAGTCACCAGTAATGGTTACTATAGCATTTTTTATAGTAACTATTATTAGTTATCATATTGGCAAATAAGTACTTTCAATAGTATCTATCCGATATCTAGGATTTCAAATGAAGCGGTTTCTCTAATTATTAGGGATCTAGCTATCTGTTATGATGTAAATATAATTACCGATATTTTCCTTACATATTAAATGATAGAAGGCAATAGGGATTTTTTAATAGTGGCAAAAATTAATTATCCATTCTCTTCATAAATTGAATAACTCAAATTTATATAATCATCTACCGTTGTTCCTTCTTCTGGATTTTTTAATGCCCATCCAAACTTCTGATACTCTTTGCCTCCATCCACAAAAATCGAGCCACATTTACAGTACCTAAAATCATAATTATTCTTAGATTTAATTATGTCATTTCATTTTTTCAACGTACTTTATTGCGAATGATTATTTTCATTAATTAAGCCTCCATATTATAATTTTTTTATAAATTTCTAATTTCTTTAATCTATTCAACCATCGTTTCATACACTTAAGGGGGTATAGCTAAGTATACCCCTTTAAGTGTATGAACGACTTCATAACCCCAAACCTATATAAGGCCTTTATACGTCTATGTTTCATACGTGCAATTACATGGCTTCCGAGCAGACAAATATCTCTGAAAAACCCCTATAATGATCAAAAAAATTTATAAGTCACATCACATTTTGGGGACTATTTTGTAATATTTATAGCTTTAATCAGAGTCTTTTAGTGACTTCAAATACCTTAGAATTAAAGGTATTCTATTTCTCAAAGGCACTTACAATTTAGGCATTTATTATTTTATTTATTTTCACTCTTCTTTAACTACAATAATATAAACCACCTTTTTAGCAAATGCTATCAACTTTTATTCCAAGTCTCGTATAAAGTGACTGTTCATCCCCTAATGGCATGTTTGGCTAATAGTTGTTACACAGAATACAACGGTCCTAGCAGCACTGAAAAAAAGAAAAGCAGTTACTAATCTCTACGCTCCGGATTACCGAATGACTAAACTCCCAAACAACTCCTCCAACTTAAAACTCAATGTTTGCAATATAACGATCTCTTTTTAAATTCAAGAACCGGAAAAATTTCTATTCAAAGTACTGTTTATTCCCTAGAAAAGGTATTTATACAGTTATTTAGAACCTTTTTACCGATTCCACCCCGTTTCCTTCTTGGATAAGGACTTAATAACTATTATCATTTCATTATTATTAATTACTTTAGAAAAAGAGGTCTATATAATGAATGATGACATCTTCTTAATATTGTTATCAACAGATTTTAAAGACATAAAGTCCATTACTCATCTAGCTCATAAGTTACCTTTTAAAGGCGAGTATATAAGTATGGAAGATTTTTTTCCTTTGCTTTATAAACTACTTCCTCGAGAAGATCTGAAAAATATCACAGATAAACTTACAGTTGAAAACTTTATTTTTGTGTCTTTTAATAACGCAGGATTCCTAAATAGTCTAACTAATGAAATTAAAATGTTATTAGATGACTTAAAAAAGAAAAGTACATCTGGAAATGCTATAAACCGAATATATAGCTTGATTAACTCAGAGATTTCTGTTGTTAATCCTGAACTGCAAATTGTACCAATACTTACAGATGCTTCACCTATACTTACTTTTAAATTTAATACTGTACGAGAATATCTCTTTTTTATTACCGCTAAATACATCCACATGAAAAAAGAATATTACATTTGTAGCTTCTGTAAAGAGCCTATTTTTAATGTTACACCAAAACAAAAAAGTAATTTAAGCAATCATAGAACCATTCTCCATCCTCACTGCCGAGATGAATATAAAAAACAAAAAGATCGTGAAAGAAAAAGAAAAGCTTCAGAAAAACAAAAACTAATTTTGAACAAATAGGAGTCTATAACTATGCTAACTAACAAACTCATTCAGGCTGATATAAATAGAGTCATTCTTAATCCCAAAAATCCTAAAAAGGACCCTAATTTCAAATCAAAAGAAATGAAACAAATTCTTAAGACTAAAGGGTTTGAAGAAGCTATCTTTGCTTATAAATCTGGTCCTTTTTATTGCATACTCAGTGGTGACAGAAGATGGCAAGCGAGTCAGTCTTTTGAGATGAATATTATTAAACAAAAAGATCGTGAAAGAAAAAGAAAAGCATCAAAAAACAAAAACTAATTTTGAACATATAGGAGTCTATAACTATGCTAACTAACAAACTCATTTGGGCTGATATAAATAGAGTCATTCCTAATCCCAAAAACCCTAGAAAGGACCCTAATTTCAAATCAAAAGAAATGAAACATATTCTTAAGACTAAAGGGTTTGAAGAAGCTATCGTTGCTTATAAATCTGGTCCTTTTTACTGCATACTTAGTGGTCACAGAAGATGGCAAGCGAGTCAGTCTCTTGGATTGAAAGAAATCCCTATTTATTTAGTTCCAGAACCTAAAAACACCTTGGAAGAATTAGAAAGATTGGGATCAATTCAAGGTAATCAAACTGATTGGAGTCCATATGAATGGATTACGCACACTATAAATTTATTTGAAAATGATTTAAATTCTAAAATCGAAGATATTGCAATTAAATTAAGTGAGTCTATTCCCACAATAAAAAAACGCATTGCTGTGGGTAAGTTTTACGAGAGAAATGAAATTGAAGTTCAGTTAAACAATAATACCTACTCTGTAAATATGTTAGATACCATTCGCCTATGGTGTTTAAGAGTGAAAAAATTCCATCCCAACTTGTACCATGATTTAGGCGAAAAATATATTAAAGAGATAATGCTTAGAAAATTTGAAAACAAGTGTCTACACAGTGAAATTTTAAAGGGCAATTATATAGAAAAGGCTACCCAAAATGAGTTAATGACTTTTCTCTTTGACCCAAACAAGAAAATATCTTCTTTTATACAGGAAGTAAATTTATTAAATAACACAACTAAAAATTATGATGTCAAAACAAATGTATCCATCATAAAAAAGGCGACAAAAAACATTAATGGTATTAAATACAACAGAAAAAATGAAGCATCAAAAATACTAGATGAAATCAGGAACTTAGAGAATCAAGTTGAAACCTTATTAAAAAAATTAAATTCTAATTAATAACAGATAGGAGTAATCAAATGACACGTTTACATTTAAAATATATCCCTATAGAACAAATAAAACCCAACCCTTTAAACCCCCGCAAAGACTATAAAATTGACTCTGAAAAATTACAACGTATTCTTGAAAATCGTGGATGGGAAACTGCTATCACTTGCTATCCGAAAGATGGAAAATATATTATTTTATCTGGTCATCGTAGACATTATGCAGCTAACCAAATTGGAATGAAGCAAATACCAGTATATGTTGTTTCTCCTCCTGAGAGTATTGAAGAAGAATTAGATAGACTTTCTTCAGCTCAAAGAGGTAAGGAGGATTGGACTACCTATGAATGGGGGAAATATATTTTTGATCTTTCTAATAATAGTACAGAAAATTGGACTATGAAAGAGCTTGCATATAAAACGGACAAAGGAGTGAAAGTTGTACGAGAAGCTTTAAAAGTTTTTAATTATTATCCTCATATGGATATTGAAGAAAAACTTCAGAAAAAGAATCTTTCCATTACTATATTAGCAAGAATAGTAGATTTTATTGGGCAATTAAAACAACATCACCCTGATATTGTAGAGGAACTTTCTGAACAAATGATTCGTGATAGTCTAGTTAATAAAGCTGAACATAAAAGAATTACTTCCAATCATTTGAGATCAGACAAATTGTTAGAAAATGCTCCTAAATCCGTTCTAAAAACATTTTTTAGAACACCTAAAATGAATTATATGGAAGTATATTCTTTGATTGAAGAAGATGAATTAATGATTGATTCAAAAATTAAAAGAGAGATTAAAACATTACAAAAAAGAACTACCGAAATTTCTCAAATGGACACTAATAATACTGAAGACTCCATTAAATTGTTTAAAGAGCTAGAATCACTAGACATTTTTATTAAGTTGAAAAAAGAAGAACTTGAGGAATACTTAAATAAATAACTATATTTGTACATGTGCCAAATCTTTAAAGGCATATGTACTTTTAGTCAACCCTTTAATATATCCTTCTTCCTTCGTAACACTTACTGGAGGCCAGAACCGATGAATGGGTAATTAGGTTATCTTCTTACACTTTATTTGCTTGTAGCATATTTTCTTCTTTTATATATTTCTTTATACTAGAGTAACACTTATTTAAGCCATCCCTATCATCCTTTACTAACCTTAAATCTCAACCTTTGTAAACTCCATTCCCTTCACCTTCAGCTGATTAAATAAATTCGCTAATGCAGTCTCGCCAACATTACGGTACTTGCCTAATAGCACCAGCTCTTTCGGGAAATCTTTAACATGGAAGAAACCTTGCTCTTGTAACGAGTTAAGCAAGCTTGTTTGACCAGGAAAATTGTCCTTTGTTAACGCAACATTGCCTAATGCTTCTGTTAAAATAACAAAATCTGATTTGTAAAATAACAAGACTTCCCCGCGATATTGCTCCATTACTATTTTGCGTTTTTGTTCTTCTTCAATGAATAATCGTAATTCTTCAAAAAAGCATTCATCATTCGCTTCTTTAAAACGCTTCACATACTGGTAAATACCGTCTAATTGATATGGCAGTTCACTCATAATACGTGCTTGTTGTTCGCCATTCAAACGGATTAAAAACGTTGTCGATTTTGGGAAACGTTGTGGCAATAAAAATGCATCACGTAAAAAATCAGGTATCTCAACAAATTGATCTTTATAGTAAATTCTGCGACTAACCTTTTGCTCAGTTACAACATTTTCTGACATCGGCTCTTTTTGCACAAACGTCTGCATTAATGCTTCAATATGTTCGATTAAATATTCACTATCAGCCGCGCTTTTCTCAGGAACCGGCTCAATATATTCAGGCACCTCAATATCTGGTAATGCATATGTTTCGATAAACCATGTCAAAATCAAATGTTGATACTCCCAACAAGTTAATGCTTCTCGAATTAACATTTTACGCGTTCCATCATGACTTGCTATGTTTCCTTGGCGGCGAACGAAGTGAATCGCATTATCTGTTGTTGGCGTAATGATGCCTTCATTTTTTAACTTCATTTGTAATTCGCTGAAATTTAACTCGCTATGTTCAAGCCCTTCAAATTGCGTAACTTGACGAACTAAGGTTTCCGCCATCGTTCGTGTTGTTTGCATCGCTGCTCTAGGTGAAACAAAAAGGAGCTTTTCGATATCTTGTGTTAACTCTGCTAAACTTTGATTAATTCCGTATAAAATTTCTTGTAACTTTTGCGACACTATTTCACACCTACCTGCTTAATTTTTTCAATCAAATATGGAATTTTTTCTTTATACTTGTCTTTATTTGCTAAGCGTAAAGAGTACTCTAGCTTTTTCAAATGATACATTGCTTCTTTTGGTAATTGTTCGAGTATGATGTTGTTTTGATGCAATAGTAGATTCATTTCCACTTCAGATGAGTACAGATGTACTTCTTCAAGAGCTTGTCCAGTCCAAAAATACGCTCTTACTTGGAAATCGTAATCTTTATAATAACCTGTAATGATTTGTCCATTTTCACTTTTTAGCTCATGCTTAGGAAGGTCATCTGTCAGTTTTCCTTTTTTGTCAAAAAAGCGATATTGTGTATCCGTGGCATATTCAAACTGAAGTTTAGCATTCGAATCTTCCGCTTCATTTTTTACGACAGCAAAAATTATTTGTATGTGGTTTGTCCCGATAGATTTTGCAAATCGAACATCACCAACACTTGGATCCGCCCAAGAATCGAACAGCTCATCATATGGATGACTATGATAATATGCTACAAAATCACTCGTAGTTACTAGCTTTCTCGCTTCTTGAAGCATGCTATTTACATATTCATCTGGCATTACACTATCTGCTGTTTTCTCAATGACATTCCCAATTGGAAACGAATATTCACCGATTGATTTTTCATTTTGCTCACCAAATATTAAACCAAAGCATTCCTTTTGCTGACCGCGCTTTGGATAATGGCTAATGCAGTCAAGTAGCATGGTTATTAATGTATTGTTTATTAATTCTAAGTGCATAAAAAATCCCCCCATACCTTAAAAATAAAAGCGTACCAGTATAAAAACATGATACGCTTTCTTATTGTCATACTTGATTTAATAAGCCCTTTAACGCTTCAAACTCTTCCTCCGACAAAGTAACGCCCTTCCCCATCTTCTCACGGTTTGGCGCCCATTCGCGGATGTCGTACTTCAGTGCATTACCATTCCAGCTAATACGGTTCAGTTCTTTCTTCCAACCCTTCGCTGATTCTGAAAGTACTCCGATATGCTCTACGACTTCGTATTTGATTTCTGCCATTTAAAAGCCTCCTAACATTTAATACACTTGCTCAAGTTCAACTGCTCTTTTGAATGTAATGCCTGTATTGATAGCAGCAAAGTGCTTTTCTCCGCAACGAATTTTTTCTAATTCTGTTTTACGTAAATCTTCTGAAGCAGTACTTCCTTTTGTCTCCACAATAAAGTACAGTTTCTCTTTGCCGTCTTCTTCAACAGATAATGACCAGTCAGGATTATAGTTTCCGAGCGGTGTTTTGATTTTAAAATCTGCAGGCAATTTAATATAAAACTTTACATTAGGATCTTGTTCACACGATTCTGCAAAAGCTCGTTCAATGTTAGAGTCAACAATTACATGATCATATGGAGAACGATTATCTGATACTTTTACAATACTATCTTCATACGATTCAATTTCTTCTTGATTGAATAAGCTTTGATCGTACACTTCTTCTGTTTCTAGTTTTTCATATTTAACGCCATCCACCATCGCTAATCGCTTCGCTGCATTAATAATGCGTGCTGCCTCTAACATATACATTTGTGGGTTACGTTTAAAATCATGTAACGTTCTACTCTGCTTTAAAATAGAAATTATCGTTTTACGAGTCAGCTTTGTTTCTTGTTGAAGCTCCGTTAAAATATCTGGTGCTTTCATATATTCACGCTGAACTGTGTTAAAGCTTGTTTTTACAGTCGTTTCTTCTTCAATACCACTTTCTTCGATCTTCAATTGCTTGCGTTCATATTCTAATTTTTGAATACGTACTGACAATTCATCTTTTAATTTTTTGGCTGCATCTTTAATGAATTGCTCACTATCAAACTGAATCGAATACGTCGTTTTATATTTAATGCGTTCCCACAGTTCGATAAATGGTCCGGTTAGTGCTTCTTTATTTAAACGAACTATTTCTTTTTTTGCATAATCTTTAATTTCAATTTTTTCCGTATTAAACTTCAACTCAATTGCAGCAATAACCTTCTCTGTCATATCAGGTGCAAGAACAGTATATTCTTCAGGGAGTTCAAACACTTGTTCTTTAATAGCTTTCGCTAATGCAACGGTTCCTTTACCTTTTGAATCAATGTATTCTTGCTCAATTAAGTATTCAACAAGTTTTTTTGAATATTCATGACCTAATGGTTTTTGATATCCAGTAAGCTCGTCTACTTCTAACACAAGAGAACTAAAGGTTTCGTTCGTGAAAATACCAAACTCCATACCATCTTTTTCATACTCATGTTGTAAGCCGCTTGCAAAGTCCTCATAACTCTCGTTCGCCATAACCGTTAATGTATTTACTTCGAAGCCATGTACACGCTCACCATTTTGATTGACAGCTATGCGGAGACCTCGACCGATTTTTTGGCGCTTAGTAAGTTCATCTTTCGAATCAATTAACGTACAAATTTGGAAGACGTTTGGGTTGTCCCAGCCTTCTTTTAAAGCTGAGTGTGAGAAAATGAAACGTAATTTATGAGCTGTTTTCGTCTTCCCTTTTTCTTCATCATACATCGTCAGTAAATCTTCTTTGTCTTTCATAATGATTTGGAAAGCACTTTCATCTTTTTCCCCACCATCTTTAAACTTACCTTTTTTATCGATAGAGAAGTATCCGTTATGCACTTCTTCAGCTGGAATATGAAAATCACGTAGCTTTTTATATTTAGGAGATTTTAATACATCCTTATATTCTTCTTCAAAAATGCGGCCATATTCCCCTAAATATGGCTTACCTTCCTCATCATATTTTCGATAGTTCGCAACGTTATCAATGAAGAACAAACTTAACACTTTAATCCCTAGTGAATTCAATTTCCGTTCTTTATTTAAGTGTTCCTCGATTGTTTTGCGAATTTGACCACGCTTTACTTCTAAATCAGCATATTGTGCTTGGCTTAAATAAATAACAGATGGCTCGCCTGAAAACTCGATAGACTCGTTACCTGACTCCGCAGAAATATTAAGTACGGTTCCAATTTCTTTATAAACAGTTAGCTTTGTTTTTTTCTCTAAATCATCGTTTTTCTTTAACGGAATAATTTTTTTCACAATACCTGTTTTCGTTTTTTCTAAAATTTCTACAGATGCTGTAACAGATGTCTTTGTTGCTTTAATGCCTAATAAACGTAAATGAGCTTCATTGCCATCAATGGTACGTTTAACACCAGCTACTTCAATTTGTTTAACTAATTTGTTTTGATATGCTTCAACAGGTCCTAATTTATAAATTAGAGGATAGCCTTCTTCCTTATGTGTTGCAGAGAAACGAAACACCATTGATGGATTTAATGAAGCAATAGCTGCTTTAGAATTGGGTCTTCCATCAACACTTTGTGGCTCGTCAATCACTACAATTGGATTCGTTTCCGCAATATAATCTTTCGGTGAAACGCCATATAAGCTATCACGATCATTACGGTTGAAAATATTATCTTCGCTATTGAACGCTTGAATATTAATAACCATAATTTCAACATCATCGCTCGACGCAAACGCCTGCACGTCATTTAACTTAGAACTATCATACATAAATTCACGATACACAATTCCTTGCATTTGTGTTTTAAAATAATCCTTTGTCATTTGTAGCGTCTTCATTACACCTTCTTTAATCGCTACAGAAGGTACGACAATGATAAATTTCGTAAAGCCATATTTACGGTTCATTTCTAAAATCGACTTTAAATAAACAAACGTTTTCCCTGTTCCCGTTTCCATTTCGATATTAAATTGTGGAAATGGCGTTGGAATAGATTGCGCTATAGGAATACCCTGTTTAATTTGAATTTGCTGTACATTTTGTAAAAGCTTACTTTCCGAGACATCAATTTTATTACCGATACCTTTTTCACCAAACAATTTCCCTTGGGCATCTTGGTCCATTATCGTAAATTCTGATTTACGAATTTGTTGCCCTTCAAATACACTTAATACGGCATTTATGGCATCTGTTTGATACGTTAATTCATCAAATTGAATTTTCATTACTGCTCACCTCTAAATCGTCAACAAGTTATCTTCTGGATAACCTGCATCTTTTAGGATTTCTATACAATTCAATTTATCTGAATCATTGCTGAAACCTGCATCACTGAAAATGACGCTACTTGTCTCTGTACTATGCTCATCACGGCGTGCAATAATCGCTTTAGCAACGTCTGTCGTAATCTCTTGTGATAAACAAATAAACAGACTTCCAAAGGCGATGTCGTAAATCGCTTTACCGTTTACTTCGAACGTTTCAATTGGATATGTTAGTTCTAATCCTTGCTTTAACATAATTTCATACACAATATCTAACTCTGAACGTCCATCAATAAAAGGTGTTTCATATAAATCTAGCTCGTTCTCTAAATTAACAAAATCAACATTCCATTCACGAATATTTGATGTATCAAGTTTTAACACTTTAAACCCAATATCAAGTGAATCTGGATCTATAATATTTTCTTCTAGCATACCTACCTTTTGTTGTTTTTCTTTTAGTTCATCTTTAATTTTCTCTCCAGCTCGACGAATACGTTCTTCACCAATATCACATATAGTGCGATAACCATCTTTATATGTTTCTGATTTTTCATCTAATAATTCTGGAAGTTGAACCATAATAAACTTACGATTACCACCATCTTCAGCATTTAACTGAATCATTGCATGAGCGGTTGTTGCTGAACCCGAAAAGAAATCTAAAACAATTTCATTCTGAGTGTTAATAATAGACATCAGAAACTTTATTAATCCTACAGGTTTTGGAAAATCGAATTCTATGCTTAAGGATTTTAACTCTTTAGCACTATGTCTATTCTCAAATTTATCTAAAATATTTGTTGGTGTTTGACCTTCTTCTTTTCGATCATTTAGCCAAATTTTCGTGTATACATTCCATTTTGATTTATTTCCCTCGGAATCAATTAATACTTTAGTAGGGGATTCAATAAATAGAATATTATTATTAGACTTTTCTTCCAAATAGCGTTCTTGACTCCATCTCCAACAACCATCATCCTTATTAGGTAATACTTTTTCTCCATCAGACTTTATTGTAGGAAAAGTTTCACCTGGTGGAATAACTAAACTGCCATCTGGACATTCAATATAATAACGCTGATTAGGCCTTGAATCTAACGAAGATTGATATAAACCAAATGCACGGTATTTTTCACCCTTTTTAGGACCAATAGTTTCCACTTTATTGTATAATTTTTTTTCTAAATCACTATCAAGTTCACCTTTAAAAGGCTCTAATTTATCGATATTTTTTGCACAAACGATTATATAATCCATATTTGGAGAAAAAAATCTACCTTTGTTACCACCCGTTTTCATTACACGATTAATTAATCCAACAACATTTAACTCCCCAAAAATTTCCTCGCAAATTTTCTTTAGATTGGATAATTCAGCCTCACCAATAGATATAAAAGCTACTCCGTCATCTTTCAATAAGTTTTTAGCGACTTTTATACGTGCATATATCATATTTAACCAATCTGTATGAAATCGTCCATTTCTTTCCGTATTCGTTGAAAGTACATTTCCGTCCGCATCCATTTGACCAGTCTGATCTAGATAATTCTGAACACTATCTTTAAAATTATCTTTATATACAAAATCCTTACCCGTATTATATGGGGGATCAATATAAATCATTTTAATTTTGCCATTATACGACTTTTGTAACAGCTTCAATACTTCTAAATTATCCCCTTCAATATAAAGGTTTTCTGTTGTATCAAAGTCTTTACTTTTTTCTCGGACAGGACGTAATGTACCTTTTGAAGGTTTTTGTGCGCCTTTAATCATTCTTTTCTTGCCATGCCAAGTGAACTGGTAACGTTCCTGTTCTGTTTCTAAAACTTCCCCTAATACCGTTTTTAGCATATCAAAATCAATTTTATTGCCGTCTGTTAAGATTTCTGGAAATAATTCTTTTAAACGTGCAATATTTTGTGCCGTTAAATCTAATGATTCTCCGTTCATTTTATTAACCATTACCTTGCTCCTTTTCTATTAATGCTTTTTTTGCAAGCTTTACTTTATTTGCTGCTTGTTGTAACTCAATACGCTTATTAAGTTGTGTTTCTTTCTTTGCCTGCTTCACGTAATCATCAATTTGTGATTCTATGACAACAAGTTTCTCTAGCACATTATCTTGTAATGAAACTGGTGAATAAATGTTATAACGAGATTGTAATTCAATTTGTAACAATCGCTCAAGCCACGATTCATAAAACCTTTTTAAATTCGTTTTATTAAGGTTTTCAAAGTTCAACTGTTCTTCCACTTGTTGAAGTGTTACAATTTCTTGCACCTCATAAAGAGTTTTACTCGCTAACAAACCATCCTTTTTCTTCTCATGTGTCGCAAACACCCATTTTGTATGTGTTTCATCAAAGAATAAAATAGCCAATGGATTTGGCATAATGCTCATAAACACTTTATAAATTTGTGCTGACTTCTTGAGTTCTTTTACGTTTACTGCTAAAAAAACGATTGAATCGTAACGCTCTGTTTCACTTTCAAATACGTTGATATTCGTATTACTAGTTTGGATTGTCGCTAATATGCGGATACCTCTCGAAACAACATGTTCAGAAATGATTTTTTTTTGAGCAGTTGTTAGCCTGTTTTCCATTTGATTATACGGCAATGTTTTCAGTATTTGTGTTGCTTTCGGAAAATTGATTGCTTTTAATAACTGGCCTTCATTCATTGCACTTCATCCTTTACAACTAAAAATGAAATTAATTCGATTTCATCGTCACCTAAGTCTAGCTGAGCTTGTAATGTATTTGCACCAAAACTAAACAAACTTTCAAATCCAACCTCTTCTTGCTTATCTTTAATAATATTAATTGCTTGCTTAAGTAAATCCTGATAATGCTCCATATCCGTTGCATCACTGGTTTGTTCATTGAACCATTGTACTGCATCATTCTCTGACTCTTTTTTTCCAAGTGCTAATTTACGATAAGCATCTAGTATTTTCTTAGCGTGTGTATAATGAATAAACGCTTCACCTGCATCGGTCACATACAATAAAATATATGGTGCTAAACTGTTATTTTCCATTGCAACTTCTTTATGTTGTTTGAAACAGAAGATGACACCCGGACGAGCTTCTGGCAAATCTGCATTACTAACAACTGCATATAAACCTTTAGGTGCCACTACTAGCTCTTTTTTATACAGTTTTAAAGCGGTTGTTAAATCGCTTTTAAAATCCGTATACGTTAAGTCAGTAATTGAAATTGCACCAGAAACATCTTCTAAGTTTAATACATCATTTTGCAACGCTTTTAACTGGTTTCTACGATATTCTAAATCATTCATTTCCTTAGATGACGTATCTAAAATATCTTCTTCCCCCGAAGCAGAAGTATTTAATATTTTCATACGTCCTTTTACACGTTCTTCCAAATTGATGTATTCATCTAAATCCATATTCGGCCAAAAGTTAACTAGTTGAATTTGTGTATTTGTTGAGCCGATACGGTCAATACGTCCAAAGCGTTGAATTACACGTACTGGGTTCCAGTGAATATCATAGTTAATTAAATAATCGCAGTCCTGCAAGTTTTGTCCTTCTGAAATACAGTCTGTCGCAAAAAGTATATCGATTTCTTCTGTCCGTTTACTGTCCACCTTGTGACGTTCTTTTGACTTTGGTGAAAAGTTTATTAAAATATCGTTAATATCTTTTACTCGAACATCTTTTAATGTACACTTGTTCGTTCCGCTTCCTACAACTAACGCTGAATGAAGCTGTTTATTCAATAAACGCTCTGATAAATTATCGTACAAGTATTTTGCTGTATCAGCGAAGGCTGAGAAAATGATAACCTTTTTATTTTCTGGATTAATTGGATTATCGATTTTTTCACGAATTAAATTTACTAATTGATCTAGTTTTGCATCACGTTCAGTTGAAATTTGTGTTGCTTGCTGTAATAAATCTTGTAATGTAGCTAAATCAGCTCGTAAATCGCCAGCCCATTTTAATGCGTCAATATCATTTAATTGAATTTGCACTTTGTCACTACCAACAGTGATTGCTTCAAGTTGCTCATCATCAAGCTCCGTTGCATCGTCATACTGTTCCGAATATGTTTGCTTGTTTTGAAGCTGTAAAGTTTGAAGTGTCCCTTGCATTCGTGCAACTAACTTTTCAAGAGTAAGCATAAATGCATGAATTGAACTTTCTAAACGTTTGAACAAGTTAACCTTCATTAATGCTGCTACAGCATATTCTCTATCCGTTTGTTTAAAAGTCGATTGACCATCTTTCACTTTTGTGTCATACAGTTCTTCGTAATGCTTACGTTTATGTGGTAAAACATATTTCATCGGTTGATAAATACTAAAACTTAATGACTCTAAACGCTCATTAACTTGGTTCATATCAACGAAACGTTGTTCTATATCTACAACAGTTTTAATGGAGATCGGCTTTAAACGTGTTGGGAAACTACCTATATCTTTGACATTATAGTACTTTTCAATATGCTTACGACTACGAGCAATCGTTAGTAAATCAAGCAATTGGAAGTAGTCTTGCTCAACCATATTTAAAAACTCTTCTGTCGTTCGCTTCGGTGCTGGTAAAGCTGTCCAACGATTAAAAGCCGCTTGAGCCGCGCGTAACGTTTGCTCAATGCTTTCAATACCTTCTTGTTGTAGTGCATGGTCGTTATCTTCCGTTATAAAGGCAATTTGATTTTTAATATCATTCATTTTATTGTTTACGGGTGTGGCCGATAATAATAGCACTTTCGTTTTAACACCTTTTTTAATGATATCTTGCATAAGCTTTTGATAGCGCGTTAGTCGGCCCTTGTGCGCATTGTTATTGCGGAAGTTGTGCGATTCGTCGATTACAACTAAATCATAATTTGACCAATTTACCGTATCGAGACGTATTTCACCTGACATACCGCTTTCACGGCTTAAATCTGTATGATTTAATACATCATAGTTAAAGCGATCTTCATTTAAGACATTTCTTTTATCGTTCTGCGTATAGACAGTCCAGTTATCACGTAGTTTTTTCGGACATAAAACTAGTACACGATCATTTCGCAGTTCATAATATTTAATGACTGCTAGAGCCGAAAAAGTTTTCCCTAACCCGACACTATCAGCTAAAATACAGCCATTATATTTCTCCATTTTATCAATCATGCCGAGTACACCGTCACGTTGGAATGGGTAAAGCTTATTCCAAATGACCGTATCTTTAAAATTGGTTCCCTCTTTAATAATATTGTCCTCTGAAAGACCTTCTAGATTTTCAGAAAAAATATTATAAAGCGTGACAAAATATAGCCACTCTGGTGCATTTTCTTTATAAAAGGCGTCCAGTTGTTGCAATACTTCAGCAGTAATTTCCTTAGATTTTGTTTCATCCTGCCAAAGTCTATCAAACTCTGAGAGCATGTTTTGTGTAACGCCCATCGTTTCTTTCATGACAGTATAACTAGCTTGTCGATTCGAAGGTGTAATGCCTAATCCATCCGCTGTAAATTCAATTTCCGATTGAATAAAAACGTCTTCATCTGTTTTGTTTTTAATCATAATTTGTTTAGGATACGTTACTTCCCCTAAAATCGTTTTAAATTCCGCATTTTCACGAATCCATTCTGATAATTCTCTTGCGATCTGTTTAGCTACCATCTGATTTCGTAAAGGAATTTCAAACTGATTTCCCTCTAACTGAATCTGTTGGCCTTTTCGTTCTACCAATTTAAATTGATTATTTTCATCGATTTCTTGTTTATAAAAAGTTGGCTCTGTATAGAGAAAACGTAAAGATTCACCTTTAGCTAACGCTTTCTTTAACTCTTGAAAGACATTCATACTAAATTTTGCAGAAGCAACTGCAATTTTTGAACCTTTCTTTATTTCATTTTTTATAACTTGGACGAGGGTGTTGTTCCCTTTATTATCGACTAAATCTATTTTCAACCATCTACACCTCTTAACTTACATTTCTAATAATTGATCGAAATAACCATCTTTTTCATTCGGATTAATATTGATTAATGTGCGACGATCTAACAATAAATTGCCCCATTCACAAGATGTTTCTGATACAAAAGTACATGCATGACATGCCGCCCCGTTCGCTGACGTATGATATTCAAATTCTCCGTCTGAACAGATTGGATCTGAAGAACAATAGCTCATTTTCTCCAACGACCTAATAATAATAGGTAATAATTTCTCACTCTGCGCTAAGTTTGTTAAACCGCCTAAACTTCCTTCTGAATCGCCAGAAGCAGTGTAAATAAATACGCCATACATATCTTCACTCGCGTAAATACGCTCTTTTAAAGATGTCGTTGTGTAACCACAATGAGCAGCTAATTGTTGTAACAATGCGTGACTAAATGTATGCAACAAGATTTGACGTGGCAAAATATTTAATTGAGTATTATTAAATTCTTCACGGTAAGCATTATATGACTTAATAATAGCGCTCGTTACCTGTTCGGTTTGTTCCCATTGTAGTAACTTCTCTAAATTAAATTGAAAGAAAATACCCTCGCCGTAATTTCGCACAGCAGGTAGCCATTTGGGTTCATTCGTTATAACGACTGGCTGTGTTTTCACTTCATCATCTGTAAATCGGTCAATGTAATCTAGACGAGTAAATTCTTTTAGCACTTGAACTTCCGGTACAGAATCTATGCGGAAAATACCATCAAAATACGGCACTAAAATTGGTGCAATATCGACTTTTTTAGATGAAAAATGTTCTTCGTTTATTTCATACTGTATTAATGTATTCCACTCCTGCTTTTTAATCGATTCATAGGTCGAACTTTCTTCAAGCGTTATTTCCCCATCTAAATAGCGTTTGATAATAGGTACAAAAGAAGGTGGGATACTTTTGAAACTACACGCCATTTCAAGACCTGATTCACCCATACCTTGATAAGCCTTACTAAATTTTTCTTTATCTTTTTCTACTAAATACAGAACTTCAAATTCAGAGCTAGATGCCGTTAAAGGAACTTGTAAAAAGCTCATAATCGAAGGTGAATACACATTAGATGCACCACGTAATGTTGTTTTCATTTTGCATTTACATGACTCATTAGCTCTTGGACTAATCCAAGGCCGTTCCCCTTGGCAATCAAATAAGCCGTGATTATCCCTTTCTTCGGGTTTCATAATATTACCTAGACTTTCACTATGCTTACAATGCAAGCAAATTACGTGTAAGTCCGATAAAGACCCACTTGAGCCACGCGTTTTCAACATTAGTCGCGAATCTTTAGATTTTTCTGTACAAGGCTTATTTCGATGAACCCATTCATCATAAGGAAAATCTGACAGATGGCCATTTTCACATGCTAATACAAAACGGCTTGCATAAAGCTCTTGAATGTCATCTTCATTTTTTCTTGAACAATAATAACAAGTGGCATTATCGTAATTCGTCATATTGTGACATTTCGGACAGATTTTCCATTTAGGAAATTCTACCGCTTTAATTTTTTGTTTATCGGGATTTTCATTTAAAATCCTTACATGATCCACCCCTAAAAATGATGTAATTCGTACATCCTTTTCTTGTGGCGCCCTACCTGTATTCCATTGATCTGCTGATTTTACGATAACACTTTGACATAAAAGTTCAACGATTGCTCCTGGACCAGATTGGTATATTAATTGGGAAGGTCTTATTGTTTCATTTTGTTGACTCATGATTTTAACACCTCAATTTCAATAGCTGCTTCTACATTTCTCAGTGACATCATAGCTGGACGAGCATCTTTTACTTTCACTTCTTCATTAAAGTTTTTTAATAAATAAGTTTTTACATATTTTGATTCTTTGTAAGCTAATGTATCTTCAGCGTATTTCAACGCTAACTCTCGCCACCAATCTAATAAATCCTTTACTTCGTTTTCAATGGTTGCTCCATGAGCATTTTGAACTCTTTCTAAAAACTGAACGGTAGCAGTATCTACTACTTTTTGTAGCTGTACTATTTTCTTCGGACTTTGCTCAGCATTGATTTCCATAATCGTTTGGCGAATAAACCCGATGAAAGTACCTGTTAATCCTTTATATAAGGCCCCTTTAGCAAATGGCGTCACGCTCATTGTTTCTACATGACGATATAACGCTTGATGATACACTCTAAATCGTTCGAAATGCGATAAGTCTCTAGAACGCATTGAATTTAATAGAATAAACACAATCCCTGGATATTTACGCCCTACACGACTTGTTGCTTGAATGTATTCTGAAGTCGTTTTAGGTTGTCCTTGTACAATCATCGTTCCTAAACGATCCACATCGACACCTACAGAAATCATATTTGTTGCGAGAACTGCGTCAAGAACGCCCGCTTCATCCATTGTTTTTTCCATTTGCGTAAGTAGTTGAGGGATTTCTTGTGCCTTTTTTCGGCTAGTTAATTCTTCAACCATTAAATCATGTTCAAATTTATTAGTTGGATCTAACATATTTAATCGTGAGTTTATTTCATCTTTAAACGTAGTATTCATCCCTGCTAATTCTTTAACCGTATTGAAATAGCCTAGCATTGTATAATATGGATCTACTTTATACTTTTGCTCACTTCTTGTGATGGTTGCATAGGCACTATATGTTTGAATCGCTTGAATTTTATTACTTACCCCTGGCGCACATATTCCTACATAATAGCGCCCTGGCTTTTCAGACGTCGGGACTTCCTTCGATACAAAATTATCATTTGCTTTTTGTATAGCTAATGGGAACTGCTGCATATTTCGTCCATAAAGCGCTCGAATTTGCTCGTCCGCACCACTAATCGTTGCAGTTGAAGCAATTACTTTAGCCGGTCTTCCATTATGTCTTGTTAATAAATCGATTGCTACCTCATATAAGCCTGTTAAAGAGCCTAATGGACCAGAAATCAAATGCAGCTCATCTTGAATAATTAACTCAGGTGGTTTTAAACGATTAATACGACTGTATCCTCTTGGAGTAGATTCGCTATTTTCAAACCCTCGCTCTCGGTGATAAACATTTTTATTTCCAAAAAGTTCATGCATATTTTGTTTCCACGGTAACTGAGCAATTTTATCTACCGTACCAATTAACAATGTTGGTAACTTCTTATAAATTGCCTCATCGACCGTATAAACAGGAATGCCATGTTTAAACATACATTCTTTATTAGAACAACAAATTTTCTGTGAGTTATTGCTAATTTCATACTGCTCTGGCCCTAGTTCCGCTCCACACCAAGGACAATGCATTAGCTGAATAGGATTACCCGATTTAACTTCCTTACCTTCACGTAATTGTTCTAGCTTATCCATTGCATCTACAAATTTATTAGGCGATGAATCCTTTCCAATCCAAAGCCCTATACTAAATGGCTCTTCACCAAATAATTTTGCATTCGGCTTTCGTAAAACTTCTGCCGCACAAATTAAAGCTGCAGCCCGTTGGAATTGTTGTGTTGTTAATAAACGCAATGTATATCGCATGAAAACTGTAACTCCAGCATACTTGTCTATTTGATTTGGTGCTAATAATCGACGATACGCCATGACATAAGCAGCTACTCCTAAATATGCCTCTGTTTTACCACCTCCTGTTGGGAACCAAATTAAATCAACAATTTCTCTATCTTGATGTTGTTGATCCGATGCGCCCGCAATATTCATGAGTAAGAATATTAATTGGAATAAACGCCATTCGCCATCTAACGTAGGTTTTATTCGCTCACCTGTTATACGATATGTTTGAGCCACTGAAGATTGCGCACGTTGCAATAACATAGCGCGGTTAGCAAATTGAAACGCTAAATAGCATAGAGAATCGTTATTTTCTGTCACAAGTGAAATACCCTCTTCTAAACGTTGAATAATGTCCCTTACTTTAAAAACGTTCTGTTCTGCCTCAACTCTTAAATAATCTGGTAGCTCATTTATTATTTGAACTTCATGCTTCAACCACAATTTATATGCAGTTGGTATAACACTTAACTTGTCTTTCAAAATGTCGGCAGTATATTCACTTAAATCCTTCATTTTAAATGACTGATTTTCGATTTTACAATGCTCAACATTCGGCAATTCATAACGTGGCATCCACGTTGAATAAATTGTTGTAATATTGCCAACTACTTCCCAATCAACTCCTACACCATGACCGATTGCTAATTCTTCTTTATCACGGTAAAGAAGTTCATTTTGGACATTATATTGATCAGCTTTTGACGTAAATTTAACTACATGAGATGTTGGTATATGTACCTTTAACGAACTTTGAAACATGACCTCATTTTGTAATGGGTATTGTTCCCTTTTTAAACTATTCATTAAAAAAATATTTACGTGATACAAGTTATTTCGATAAGTAACGGTATAACGTACTTTGCCGTACTTAGAGTCATTCATATTTTCCAGCGTATCGGTTCTATTTTTTGAAAGGTCAATTTGCCACTTTTCTGATTGTGACATACGTTTATGTTCTTTATCCTCATAGATAGCCCAAGATGCTTCTATTTCAACAGTCGTTAATTCCTGTAATTTAAAACTAAATCCCATCGTAGAAGGACGAAAGAGCTTCTTTGTTGTAAGTTGCTCACTTAACTCTTCTTCACTTACTTGTATATGCGTTTCTATTGCGTTATCTCGCTCATTTACTACATCCGATGTTGAACCTAACGGAACTAATTTACCTGTTAAATAAAACTGCATCGGTCTAATGTTTTCACCAAGTATTTCATCTTCTCTGCGTGGGCCAACTAAATATGATTCTAATTCATGAATTAAGTCTTTACGTAAAATTGAATATTGCTCCATCTGACTTACACAGCCTTTCACTTTAGGTAGTTTCTACTATTATAGCACCTTGTAATTAAAGGAAGTAAATTTTGTGTAGAATAATGATAATTTAAAATATTTTGTATAAAAACCCTATATTTAGAATACAACCCATTTAAATGTAAAAATATTGAAACTTTCTACTGATATTACCCATATTCCTTATAAATATCATTTTATAGGAGGTTATATTATGAGAGAAGCTTGGCATACGAACGAAGAGAAACTATACATAATCCCACAAAATTTACCCACCGTTGAAATAGATAATTACAAGCAAATTGCCAAAAAAGGTACGTTTATTTGCCCATACTGCAAAGCAAAGTTATATGTAAAAAGCGGAGAAATTTTAGGGAATTTCTTTTCACATTTGCATGGGGAGAGTTGTGAAGCATCCAAACAAAGCGAAGCACGTTATAACAAGTATGAAAAGCAAAAGAAGAACGACACACCACGACAACCACATATAGTAGCTTTAATAAACGACGAATTAAATGTATTAGCAAAAGTTTATCCACACGTTACAGTCAACCCAGGATATCTAAACTAGGACTTTTCAAAACACATTCCAGACATCACTTTAAAAATTAATAATTATAAGTACGCAATTATAGTTGTCACTCACATTACTGCTTCTACAGATCAAGCTATTGCAAAATCTATTCAAAATCAAAAAAATTATTATGCATCATTAGGTTATGAACCACTATTTTTCATTGAGTGCAACCATCTGGGCATTGATATTGATGGACAATCACTTGTTCTATGGAAAACCGAACTACAGGCGTTAACAAGTCAAAAAGCGGATATTCATTGGAAGAATTTTTTAAAACAACTAGGGGAATTAGGGGACCTACAGGCAGTACTAAAGTTACCTAAAACAGACTTCAACGTGAAAAGTATAATGTATATTACGCCTGCTAATGAAGCCATTTCTATTGAAGCTTTCCATGTTTTAGAACACCCAAACACTTTACCACTTAAAGCACACTTCTTCTCAATGCCTTATAAACTAACATTTGCTCAAGCATTTAAAATAAACAATGAAAAACTTAGCCTAGCGGACCTAGACATCGAAATTAATAATCAATCAAAATACGCTGAACATTTTTTACAGGCAAAGGAAGCTTTTGAACGCCAATTTGAAGAAAAGGCTCTTTTAGCTAAGTTAGCGGCGGAAGAAAACAGAAAACAAGCTATCGAAAACCAGCAAACATTTTTAGAAAGATATAGTCAAAGTAACTATGTAAAATCAGATAAGGATAAAAAGCATGAACTAGTAATGAAAGCCTTCCTTTCTAATAATTAAATTTATTTTTCCTTAATTGAAACCAAATTATATATCAAAAAGCGAAAAGGGTTGTCCTAACGGGTGACCCTTTTTGCTTTTTTCATTGCTAATTACAATACTATTTTACAACCTTCAAAAAGATTCTTTAGACCTATAAGAATTAAAAAGTTTAAAGATATAATGATTTGCAGATTTGAAACAATTCACTGGCATTTACATTTTCGAAAATAATCAAAAAAAATGATCAAAGCTATTCGAATACTTAAAAAGTCATGGTAGAATACTTCAAATTTTAGTAGGACAAGCCTTTTTAGTCCTTCTAGGATTCAACAGCACCCTATCCGGAAGGGTTGCTATTAATGCATTTTTTTAATCTTTAGGTACCTAGGCATGAAATTAGTAATAACGGAGGAAAATTCGATATGCAAAACAATCAGGAATGTAATGAATTCAAACAAGAAGAAAATCAAGAAGTAGAAGACGATTTTTCAGAACTAAAATTGGCTGAAGCTAAATTAGAACTAGATATTAAAAGTGAAAAAAAACATGCTAAGGAAAAGCCACCTAATGTTCAAAGCGACGGACAACAATCAAGTATTAAATTGTATGAAGAGTTGTACGAAAGTATTAATAGCCTAGATGAGTATGGGTTTGAATGGCAACCACCCATAACATTTGAAGAATCAGCTCTAAAGCAATTTGACGTTAATATTTTTCCTAACACTTTAAAAAATATGATTTTAGCAGTAAGTCGCTTTACACAGACCCCAGTAGATCTTGCTGCAATTTGTTTAATTGGTGTACTATCAACTGTTTTACAAAAAAAGTTTCACGTTGAACCAATCAAAGGATGGAAAGAACCTTTAAACACATACACAGCCGTGCTATTACAAGCATCAAATCGTAAGTCGGCTGTTTTTGGATTAATGATGGGACCTTTATTCGATTATGAATCGAATCTTATTAAATCGCATCAAGAATTGCAGAAAAAGAATGAAAAACATCTATCTTTACTAAATAGGCGTATAGATAAACTTGAAAATGAATATGCAAAATCAGGTGACACTGAGCCACTAGACGATTTGGAAAATTTGTGGACCTTAAGAGAAAAATTAAAACCAAAGCCAGCTCCAACTCTCATTTTAGATAACTCAACTGAAGAAGTAATAGTATCTAGGATTTCCCAAAATTCTGAACGTATTGCGATTGCCTCTTCAGAAGGAGATTTATTTGAACGGTTAAAATCATCTATTAAATTTGAAGCAAGTAAACTAGATGTGTATTTAAAGGGTTATTCGGGTGACTCCCTGCGAACTGACCGAATCTCAAGAGATACTGAACGAATAGAAGAACCTTTAGTAACAATTTGCATCTCAGCCCAGCCGACCGTTATTCAGGATATGCCTCAGAAAATCATTGATCGAGGCTTAATTCCTCGTTTTTTAATCTCTATGCCTGAAGATTTATTAGGTAAACGCGATGTGTACAATGCTAAACCAGTAGATTCAGAAACTAAATATTTATATAACAATTTAATTTCTAAACTACTAAATTTCGAAGGTAAAGATTCAGTTGCACTTGAACTTTCCTCGGAATCATACGATGTCCTGAAGAAATTTGAACAAAATGTGGAGACATTATTTTTACCAGAACAGCTATATTGTGACTCCTTAAAAAGTTGGGGTGGAAAAATTATCGGTAATTTATTACGAATTACAGGTTTATTACATGTTGCTAAACACACCGACATTGCAAAGGATAAATCAGATATTCCTACAACAATTGAAGTAAAAACGTTAAAGGAGGCACTAAAGTTAAAGGAATATTTTGATTCCCAAATTACTAACGCTTATGGAATCATGTTTAGCAAGGAATCGAACGATATGGCTCAATATTTACTAGGTAAGTTAGAACTACTAACAGAAGAAAAGAAACAGCGTAAAGTTTCTAAGCAAGATTTATGGCAAAAGACAAAAAAGATTTTTACTACTGCCCCAGCCTTTAACCTAGTACTAAAAATTTTAGAAGAGCGTGGCTTTATCCAGTTTGACTTAGGTGGTAAATCAGGACGAAAAGAATTTATTATCTTATCTCCCTTTGTAAACAATGATAAAAAAATTTAACAGTAGCTATTCGAATATGAGAAAATGGCTGTTATTATATTTCCAGCTTTTAAAAAACAAAACTAGATTTCAAGTCTTATAGCAAGAGAAAGGTAGGAAATTCGGATGCAACGACGTGATTTAGAAAATGAAGAATGGATGAATTTAAAAACCGCTGCTGAGTATTTAAATGTATCTTACAAAACGCTAATGACTTTTCGTGCAAAGGGATTAGAAGTAGCAGAGATCGGTCGCATTCGACGCGTATCAAAATCAGCATTAGATGAATTTATGAAACAAAATAGCTTTTAAAACTAGAGATTTGAGGGGAATTACTTCGCAAAACTAATCTCTTCAATTAAATAAAATTCAATCGAGGAGGATATATAACATGCTAAATATTTCAAAAAAGTACCCACAAATTAAATCATATCAATTAAAGGATGGAACAACAGTATTTCGTTTTACCGTATACCTTGGCGTTGATCCTTTAACAGGTAAAGAAAAAATCGTAACCCGAAGTAAATTTAAAACTGTAAAACAAGCGGAGCGAGCAATTGAAAAGCTAAAATTTGAATTTAGTAACGGGCTAAATCCCTCAAATATGTTAAAGACGTTTAAAGATGCTTATGTATTTTGGGACGAAGCATATAAAGTATCAGGAATTACAATGAGTACTTACTCTAAAACAGAGGGTTATTTTAAAAATCATATTTTACCGTTCTTCGGCGAAAAGAAATTAGCAAAAATTAATGTCGCAATGTGCGAGCAATTTGCTATCGGACTTTCAAAAAAACTGAAGTATTTTCATCACATTGTTAACTATGCTTCAGATGTTATGGAAACAGCGTTTCGTCTCGGAGATATTCATAAAAATCCTTTCAAGTTTGCACGAATTCCAAAGGAAGTACCTCATACTCAAAACGGTAATTACATCGAAGTAGCAGATTTCAAAAAATTACTTCAAGTTTTACCCGAACTAGATTATAAAAAACAATGTTTATTACGTCTTCTTATGTATACAGGGATGCGTAAAGGCGAATTATTGGTTTTAACCTGGTCTGATGTAGATTTTGATAACGGACAACTTTCGATTCATTCAGCTTACTCCTATTCAAAACATAACAGGGGTAAAAATGTTGGTCTTACCAAAGGGAAAATTAGTCATATTATTCCTTTAGACCCTACAACCTTAGAGATGTTGAAAACATGGGAAGAGTTACAATTTAGACAGTTGAAGCAATTGGGTCTACCTCGTAAATCGGATAACGAACAGATAATTTTCAATAACACAGTCAATAAATATTTAAAAACAAGTTCTCCAAATGACTATCTAACTGAAGCTATTGATAAAGCTAATATCAAGTATGTTACAGTTCATGGTTTACGCCATACCCACGTGACACACCTTCTTGAAGCCGAAGCAGACTTTTTTGGTATTAAGGATCGTGTAGGACATTCAAAAAAGGAGAATACGACTCATATGTTTTATTCGCATGCTACAAATAAAATAAAACAAAATACTTTACAATGTTTACTTGATTACTATAAAGAATTTGATATCAATTAATCAGGAGGAAAACAGATGAAAAATGAAATTTAAAAGAAAATACCGGACTTAAAATGTTACGAAGAGTGCCTCTAAGGAATTCTCATTCGATGACTTTCCACTCTGCACCTCCCGATATCTAATCGAATAAATATTTATTTAATACGCAATAGAGCATCAAAACTCTATTGCGTTTTTTGTTGTCTTACAATGTCTTATTTGCTAAAGCGTCGCCTATCACATAAACTGAAACTGTAGTACTAGTTACTACAACCTCTTTGTCTCCGTAAGCACGAAACAGGAGGAACATATGGTTAATATTAAAAGTTACAAACTAAAAACTAATGAACTCCGATATAAATTCCACATTTATATTGGCACAGATCCATTAACAGGCAAGGAAAAAACAACTACTCGTAGCGGCTTTAAAACAAAGAAAGAAGCTAAAGAGGCTTATTATGAGTTGCAACAAGAAATTAAAAATGGTACTTTCGGAAAAGTTTCTAAAGACACGTATCAAGAGGTCTATGAATTATGGTTAGAACAATATGAAAATACAGTAGAGGATAGCACCCTACTAAAAACTAAACGTATTTTCAGCAATCACATTTTAACTGCCTTCGGATCATATCGAATTGCTAATATTGATGCCGCAATCTGTCAAAAGCATGTAAACCAATGGGCCAAAAAACTAAAGCGCTTCAAAATGGTGAAGAACTATGCAGCTCTTGTTATGAAGTACGCTATGAAACATGGCATCATTGATAATAACCCTTTTGAATTAATCGAAATGCCTATTATCAAAGCAAAAATTTCAATTGATGAGGACGATGAAGAGTTTGAAAATTTTTATTCGCGTGAGGAGCTTGTACAGTTCTTAACCCTTTTACAAGAAGACCCTAATATTAAAAAGCGAGCTGTTTTTCGTTTGCTCGCTTTCTCTGGAATGCGTAAAGGGGAAATTTTCGCTTTAAAATGGAAGGATATCGACTTTGATACTTTTGATGTTCGAATTACTAAAGCAGTGAAACGTGGCGAGAAAGGGCTTTATCTTGGACCAACAAAAAATGGTAAACCTCGAACAATCAAAATTGATGAAGAAACCATTGAGATTTTAAAATTATGGCGAAGTGAGCAAGAAAAGATTTTTGCTGAGAAAGGGATTAACACTAATAAGAAGCAACAATTAGTGTTCTCTAATATTTACAACGTTCTTCAAGACCCTAATAAAACTGTACAATGGCTTTCAGACTTCCTTGTAAAACACAGTTTGGAGCATATTACGACACACGGACTACGTCACACACATTGCTCGTTGTTATTCGAAGCGGGTGCCTCGATTAAAGAAGTTCAGTATCGTTTAGGCCATAACGATGTGAAAACAACATTAGAAATTTATGCCCATGTTACGCGAAAAACGAAAGAAGGTACTATTAATAAATTTACAGCCTTTTTAAACAATGAATCCGATTAATTTCTAACAAAGGTTTAACAAAGGTTAATAAGGTTTTTAATAAGGATTCAATCAATTTCAGTACAACTCAAAGTCATAAAAAAAGTGTCATAAACGTTGGTATATCAACGTTTATGACACTCAGTGAAATTCAGTACATTTCACAGTATGGAGACGGCGGGAGTCGAACCCGCGTCCAGAAACTCCAATACTTCAGCTTCTACGCGTGTAGTTTGCCTATTTACGATTCACGTAACATTATGCCGACAAACAGGCGTCCTGTACGCTAACCTGGAAATCTCTTGCCGATGACTCAGGTGGCACCATCGACCGTATCCCACTAAAGTTGGGCCCCACGTTCTCTACATGGGCGATAGAGAGGCAGAGCGCTTACGAGCTTACGCTGCGAAAGCTAAGTTTTGTTGTTTGCCAGTTATTATATAACTGTCGTTGATGACGGAGCCGAGCCCTCCGACGCGCGACCAAAGCTTGAACCATCCCTGTCGAATCCGTAACGTCCCCTTGAATATGAAGCGAAGCGGCTTGGCCTCGTTCAAACAAAGAGCTAGAATTGCTTCTAGTACGGTGGGAGCTTAAAAGTACGCTTCCATGAAATCTGGCAATCAGTAATACATATTATAAAACAAAATGAGAGAGAGTTCAAGTGTACCGCTTTAATAGAAAAAATTGGCTTAGCTATAAATACTATCCGTCAGATTAAGTCTGCTATCCATCACTTTTGTTACTCTATCCACCACTTTTCAACCTCTATCCGTCACTTTCGTCATTCTATCCGCCAAACTCGCTCGCCCCACCCAACAACGAAAAAACTCACCGCTATCCGCAGTGAGCTTTCTCCAAATCTATTAATATTGATTTTTTGCTTTGAAGGCACGTTCCATCTCGCGTTTGGCTTCTTTTTTGCGCATGTCGCTGCGCTTGTCGTAGTCTTTTTTCCCTTTACCAATGCCGATTAGGAGCTTGGCGTAGCCATCCTTTATGTACATTTTCAGTGGAACGATTGTGTAGCCGTCACGTTTTACGGCACCGACTAGCTCGCCGATTTGCTTTTTGTGGAGCAGCAGCTTGCGGGTGCGTAGTGGATCGTGATTGAAGCGGTTGCCTTGTTCAAAGGCGCTAACGTGCATATTGTTGATCCATGCTTCGCCATTGCGGACGCGGACAAAGGAGTCTTTCAGTTGAACTTTGCCTGCACGGATGGATTTGATTTCTGTACCTGTTAGGACCATGCCTGCTTCGATTGTTTCTTCGATGAAGTAGTCGTGGCCTGCTTTTTTGTTTTGTGCTAATACTTTACCAGAACCTTTTGCCATATCTTTCACCCTCTACTTAAAAGGTTGAGCTTAAGCGAAAGCACCCTTTCAATGGATACTTTCGCTTAGGCTTATTTACGTTTTGTTTTTTTCTTTTTGCCTTTTTTGGCAATGCCCTCATAGAACTTTTGCTTTTGCTTCACGCGTTTTTTTGGACCTGGGCTTGAGTCATCTTTGCGGCGTCCACGTGGATCACGGTCACTTTCACGTCGTTCACCTTGCTTTGATGAGCTACGAGTTCCACGGTCATCCTCTTGACGACCGCCTCTACGATTGCCACCACGCCCGCCTTTTTCCTCATCACTGCGTGTGCTTCGGCGACTGCGTCCACCTTTGTTATCGCTGTAATTTTTACGTGCATGAATAACAGTTGGTGCTGCTTTGCGTGTTCGTCCATATGAAGTTACCATTCCAACGATTTCAAAGTCAATGGATGACTCCTCAATAATGACATTTGCCACACGAACTGTCACTTCATCCCCAATACGGAATTGGCGATTCGTTCGTTCCCCGATCATAATCATTTGACGATCATCGAAGCGGTAGTAATCATCAGTCATATTACTAATATGGACAAGTCCTTCGATGGTGTTTGGTAGCTCCACGAAAATACCGAAGTTTGTAATGGATGAAACAATTCCTTCGAATTCTTCGCCAATTTTGTCGGACATATATTGTGCTTTTTTCAGTGCGTCTGTATCACGTTCTGCATCAACAGCACGACGTTCACGCTCAGATGTGTGGTCAGCAATTTCATCCATTGCCATACTCCACTGTGCAATGGTTTCTCTCGATGTATCCTTGTTAATTAAATACGTGCGAATTAAACGGTGTACAACTAAGTCAGGATAACGACGAATTGGTGATGTGAAGTGTGTATAGAAATCCGTTGATAAGCCAAAGTGTCCAAGACTTTCTGGGTAGTACTTCGCCTGCTGCATTGAACGTAGGAGCATCGTTGAGATAACAGGCTCCTCTGGCATACCTTCAATTGCCTTCAAAACATCCTGTAATGCCTTAGGATGAACGGTATTACCAGTACCCTTAATTAAAATCCCGAAATTCGTGACAAATTCAAAGAAGCGTTGAAGCTTTTCAGGCTTTGGATCTTCGTGAATACGGTATAGAAACGGTACATTCATCCAGTGGAAGTGCTCTGCCACTGTTTCATTGGCAGCTAGCATGAAATCTTCAATTAATTTCTCCGCTACTGTTCGTTCACGTAATTCAATATCCACTGGCCATCCTTCTTCGTTTACGATCACCTTAGATTCTTTGAAGTCAAAGTCAATAGCTCCTCGCATTTCGCGTTTACGGCGTAAAATACCAGACAGCTCAGCCATGTTTTTAAACATTGGAACAAGTGGCTCATAGCGTTCAATTAATGCCTCATCTTGCTCCTCTAAAATTTTGTAAACGTCCTTATACGTCATACGCTCAGTCGTTTTAATGACACTTTGGAAAATTTCGTGTGCAACCACATTACCATTCGCATCAATAATCATTTCACAGGATAGTGTTAAACGATCAACCTGTGGATTTAATGAACAAATGCCGTTTGATAAACGATGTGGAATCATTGGAATGACACGGTCTGTTAAATAAACACTTGTCGCACGATCGTAAGCTTCAATGTCAATGACTGAGCCTTGTGTTACATAATAACTTACGTCTGCAATATGTACGCCAAGCTTATACGTACCATCTACATTTTTGGTTACGGTTACAGCATCATCCAAATCCTTTGCATCTGCACCATCAATTGTCACAATCGTTTCATGACGTAAATCACGACGACCTACTAAATCGGCCTCGGTAATTTCATCGGGCACGCGCTGTGCAGCAGCAATGACTTCATCTGGGAATTCAGGTGGAATGTCATGCTTATATAAAATGGATAAAATGTCCACACCTGGATCATTTTTATGCCCTAAAATTTTTGTAATATAGCCTGTAGCGGATTTTAAATCCTCTGGCCATGTTGCTACCTCAACAACAACCTTATGTCCATCGACAGCTCCTAATGTATCTCCTTTGGCAATAAAGATATCCATTGGTAACTTTTTATCGTCTAGGACAACAAAGCCGAAGCCACGGTTAGCCTGAAATGTGCCGACAAAGCTTGTTTGACCACGCTCAACGACCTTTGTAACCGTACCCTCACGTCGATCACCAAATGATTCCTTTAAAACACGAATCAGAACGATGTCTCCGTTAATGGCACCGTTAATTTCATGCGGCGGAATGAACACATCATCCATGCCCTCGACATCAGGTGTCACGAAGCCAAAGCCCTTCGCATGTCCGATAAATTTACCTCTTAGTAAATTCATACGCTCTGGTAGGCCATAGCGATTGGAGCGAGAGCGTACAACTAAGCCTTGCCCCTCCATGCGGACAAGTGTTTTCACAAGCTCCTTGAACTCCTCCGCATCCTCAAAGCCGAATTCATCCTCGATTTCACCGACGGTTAGTGGTTTATAATCATCTTTGCTGAAAAAATCGAGTAAACGACTTTGTAGTGTATCTTTTTGATCTTTCATACATATTCCCTCCTTCATGAGAAAATCCTATTTATAATTATTGTGCCCAATTTAGGCTTTCTAAAAAGCGATAAATGTCCTCATGTAATTGATCTTTTTCTTGATCTAATGTAATAACATGTTTTGAGTTTTCATACCACTTGATGTGCTTTTCAAGTGACTCAGTTTGATTATATATAATGTTGGCAGATTCTGTCTCTATTACTTCATCATTTGTAGCTTGTACGACGAAAATAGGCGCGTAAATCATGTCAATTTCTTGACGAGTGCGAGCTATAAATTCTCGTAGCTGCTGTAGAGATGGCATGCCTTTGTCAGCAATGCTTGCAACTTCAGCTTCAATTTGCTCTTCCTGTTTCCCTTGGAACTTTTTATAGTCCCTTGCATATTTCAAGACACCCTCAAACATAACGTCGGTTGTACGCATTGTCATAGGGGCACACATTGTCACAATTCCTTTAACAGGATTATTTAATGCAACGTTTAATGCCATAACACCGCCTAATGAAAGGCCAGCAACGGCTATTTCCTGATAGCCAGCATCCTGTAACTGTTTGTAGGCGGCAATAACATCCTGCCACCAGTCTGCTGGACCTGTTGTGATTAGTTCTTCTGGTTCCACACCGTGACCTTTATAGTGAGGTGCTAATGTAGTATACCCTTTTTTCTCTAAAAATCTACCAAGCATTCGTACGTCTGCAGAGCTTCCTGTGAAGCCGTGTAATAATAAAACAGCACGTGGTCCTGCCTGAAAGAAAAATGGCTGTGATAATGATTTGTTCACTGTAAGCACTCCTTCATTCTAAAACACTTATACATACTATACCCATTCTCGTCATCTCAATGATGCCCAGCGGATGACATTGGTTATTGCATTACCATTCATTTATTACTCCAGAGAGAGAATTTACCATTTAACAATGATAAAAGAAAACGCCCAACCAATTCGGTTAGGCGATATATCTTCAACTATTAGATTTTTGTAATAGCGATTGCTAATAAAAAGAACACTATAGCTAACACAATTGTTGCACGGTGAAGGATTAAATCCATACCACGTGCTTTTTGCTTTCCAAATAGTTGCTCAGCTCCACCCGAGATGGCACCTGATAAGCCTGCACTTTTACTAGATTGAAGTAATACCACAACGATTAACGCTAATGATACGATAACTAATGAAACTAATACTACTGTATGCATTCACTGCACCTCCCGAACTTTGAAACATCACAACAGACTACATTATAACAAAAAAAGGTTGTGATGACAAACTTCGCTTTATGTTTTGCTGGAAATTTTCCGCCTCATGCTTCCATCCTTGTCGACTTATGCTACTATTTGTGGATGTCACTCCCTATAAATTAAACTATAATGGCAAAAATGAATTTTTTTGGAGGGTGGGAAAATGAATAAAAAAATAGCAGCGCTGCTTGTGCTATGCTGCATGATTCCGTTTCTTACTGCATGCTCAAAGGCCATTGACCTACTTCTTGAGGAAGAGGATGTAACAACTACGACCTTAGCAGAAGAAACAGAGAATGATATGAAGAAGCCAGAAAGTAAAGCGTTATCTGCCTCTTTTTCACCTAATGATCTTTTTTCAACCTCATTATTTAAGGATGATCCTGCCTTACTACAATTCACTAAAAAAGTCGAAAAACAAGTAGCAAAGTTTGAACAGCACTTTGAAGTCCCTTATACCGGGAAGCTACACTTCGAAGATTTTGAGGTGCAGCTGAATGACTTAAATAGCCTGCTTTCTTTCGTTGATCCCTATACAGCTGGTTATTTTCTTACTTATGAATGGACGGCTTGGGAAACCGAGGATGGCTATTTGGTAGAGTTGTCGATTGATTACTTAACAGATGCCAAAAAGGAGCAAAAGGTCGATCAATATGTAGAGGCTTTTGCTGACCAGTATATTACGACAGATATGACAGATTTTGAACGTGCTAAAATCATTAATGATACGGTCGTACAGTTAGCCACTTATACAGAACAAGGCTCTACTGAGGGACAAACGGTTTTTGAGCTGATAGACGAGGAAACTGCGGTATGTCAAGCCTATGCTCTACTAGCTTATCGCCTACTATTAGCATCGGATGTAGAAGCTAAATACGTATATGGCTATAGTGAGGATCAGCTGCATGCTTGGAATTTAGTCAGTATCGATGGCAATTGGTATCATCTTGATACAACGTGGAATGATGTGGATTCAGCGGAGCCTTATGCGATTTCCTATGAATACTTTTTAGTCAGTGATGAAAAACTAAGCCAAGATCATTTATGGGTAAATGAAAATTATTTTACTGCTACAAATAACAATTATGATTTTATGCATGATATGTGGTATGCCAATACTGTGGATGATGTGATTTATTATAATAGTATCAATGATAATATGGTCTATTCCTATAATTTAGACACAAATGAAAACAATCAAATTACAGAAACGGCATGCTATTATTTAGCTACTTATGATGATTTCATTTATTGCAGTGACTATGACAATGCCGGTTATTTAACAAAAATTAATGTCCAGGACGGCTCCGAAGAAGTCTTATTTGAAGATGAAGTCCTCAACTTGTACATTGAAGAAGACATTTTATATTATGAAACAATTGATGGCGCACAACATCAGGAAAATTTGTAATGCCCCAAAAGAATCTGTGTGACTTTTACACAGATTCTTTCCTTCCCCAATATTTACATAATTACCATATTCCATTAACAAACCTTTAACGCTAGCTTTACACCATTCCTTTACACTTACAATTGAATTCACCTAAAGGAGGAAAATCATGAAATACGCAAAAAAATGGACTTCATTGTTCTTAGCAAGTGCAGTGACTTTATCCGCAGTTAGTATCCCACAGCAAGAGGTACATGCAGCCGAAGTAAAGAAACCGACAAATGTCATTATGCTTGTGATGGATGGTAGCAGTAATAATGCTGTCACCCTTTCTCGCTGGTATAAAGGTGAAAGCCTAGCAATGGATGAAATTTTATCGGGTGCTATGCGCACATATTCTGCTGAATCTGCCATTACCGATTCCGCGCCTGCTGCGACAGCATTAGCAACTGGGCATAAATCGAACGATAAATATATAGGTGTGCTGCCCTCTGTGATCAACTCCCCTGGATTAACGCAAATCGCTAAGGAAGATGCCTTCCGACCTGTAGCCAATGTGCTAGAAGGAGCTAAACTGCAAGGTAAGGCTACTGGATTAATTTCTACTTCCGAAATTCAACATGCTACACCAGCTGGTTTTTCTGCACATGTCAACAATAGAAGTCAATATGGGGATATAGCAGAGCAGCAGGTTTATCAAAATATTGATGTTGTCTTAGGTGGTGGACTGGAATCACTATCACCAGGCACATCGAAAAACGCTCGTCAAGATGGCGAGGATTTAATCAAAGTTTTGAATGAAAAAAACTATGATCTCGTTAAAACGCGCGATGAGCTATTTAACAGTCAATCCTCAAAAATTTGGGGAAGCTTTGCGCCAAGTGCACTTGCTTATGATTTAGATCGTGCTAAAACAAGAGCATCTGAGCCTACACTTGCTGAAATGACAAATAAAGCAATCAATACGCTGAAAAAGGATGAGGATGGCTTCTTCCTCTTTGTAGAAGGTAGTAAGGTTGACTGGGCTGCACATGCCAACGATACTATTGGTATCATTAGCGATATTTTATCATTCGATGATGCAGTGAAAGAAGCGGTTGATTTTGCGAAGGAAGATGGTAATACTTTAGTCATCGCAGTAACTGATCATGGAAATAGTGGCATTACGATGGGGAACGCTAATACAACTAGTACCTATTCCAGCATTCCAGTCTCTGCGTACATCGACCCGTTAAAAAAAGCTACAATGACCATTGAAGGAGCTTTAAGCCAACTAAAAGAAGATCGCTCGAATTTAGTTGAGGTCGCTGCTCTTTATGGCTTAGATTCATTAACGGAGGACGAGCTTAAAACATTACAGTCTGCTAAAGACTTAGGCAATGAAATGGTAAAAATGCTAGCCAATCGTGCAAACATTGGTTATACAACAGGTGGCCATACGGGTGAAGATGTATTCTTATATTCATTTGGTCCTTCTAAATTGACAGGATTAGTAGAAAACACTGATTTAGCCCATACAATGGCACGCTTTATGGGCTTTGACTTAAACACATTAACAAATGAATTATATGTGCCTGCAACGAAGGCATTTACGGAAAAAGGATTTACAACAAAAATTGACTTATCGAATAAAGAAAACCCAACATTTATTGCACAAAAAGCAGATGTTACAGTGAAAATTCCAGTCAATAAAAACACGATGATCTATGAACAAACTTCAACAAACACGGCAAAGACTCATACATTTGATACAATCAATGTCTACAATGGCTCTGAATTTTATGTATCTAAAAAAGTTATTAATGAAGTGAAATAAAAATAATAGCGCGAACATAAGTTGAGATTATTCCCTTATGTTCGTGCTTTTTTTACATAAGTAAACCAGCCAATAATTTGTAAACTCTATATATCCCCCAAAACCTTAAATTTACCTTAAATTAATCTTATGATTTACTGAATTCATCTTAATTCAGCAACATTTTTCTCCACATTCCGTCAAATCAGTGTTAAAAACATAAGGTAAGGATTTTTAACTAGTAAATTACTATTTTTTGAAAGTTTAATTCTATACTTTTTTTTCATTGGAGGTGGACAAATGCAATCCATCAAAAATAATGAGTATCTACGCTTTATTGGCTTCACGTTGTTTTATTTGATTGTTTTGGTACTGTTGTTTCTTATACATGGCTTCCATGATATGAACGCCGGACCATTTATATATACGGAATTTTAAATAAAGGAGATTAAAATATGTTAAGTATTTTGGCAGCTATTGAACGTGTGGCCCTCCAGCAGCCACAAAAAACTGCTTATCAAACACACAATGCCTCCTTAACTTATAGTGAGCTTTGGCACTTATCAGATCGTCTTGCCGATTATTTAATGAAGCTTAAGTTGCGGAGACAACAGCCTATTGTCATTTATGGACATATGTCCCCCCTACAAATTGTTGCGTTTATCGGAGCTGTAAAGGCTGGCCATCCATATGTGCCTGTTGATTCGTCAACACCATCAGAAAGATTACAGCTCATTACAGAAGCTTCTGGGGCAGGTTTAGTATTGACAACAGAGCTATTACAGATGCCGTTGAACCTGCCAGTTATGGCAGTGCATGATATTCTGGATGCCTCCTCAAAGGACGTGATCCTATCATCCGCAACATGGGTTCGAGATGAGGATATCCATTATATTATTTACACTTCTGGTTCAACAGGTCAACCAAAAGGGGTACAAATTACAGCTAGTAATCTAACACACTTTGTTAGGTGGATGCAGGAGCACTTCCCTTTACAGCAAGACGGCGTATTTTTAAATCAAGCACCTTATTCCTTTGATTTATCTGTTATGGATCTCTACCCAGCTCTTGTTGGTGGACACACGCTTTATGCGATTACACAGCAAGAAATTGCTAATCCAAAAGCATTGTTTGATTCATTAGCGATGTCAAATACTCGTGTATGGACTTCTACACCTTCCTTTGCCAAGATGTGTTTGATGAACAAAGAATGGGATCAAAAACTCATGCCTGCATTAGATACTTTTTTATTTTGCGGAGAGGTTTTACCGATAGCAGTATGTAACGAGTTAATGCTTCGTTTTCCACAGGCAACAATTTATAATTTATATGGTCCTACAGAAACAACCGTGGCTGTATCCTATGTAAAGGTGACGAAAGAGCTAGTAGCACGCTTCGAACAATTACCGATTGCCCCTATAACGGAGCCAAACGTTTCTGTAGCAGAAGATGGAGAAATTATTATTTCAGGGCCAACCGTTAGCGCAGGGTATTTGGGAGCGCCTGAATTAACAGCGAAGGCTTTCCCGATCGTGGATGGCGATCGCATCTATCAAACTGGTGATATAGGCTATGAGCAGGATGGTTATTTGTTCTTTTCAGGTCGTAAGGATTTCCAAGTGAAATTACATGGCTATCGTTTAGAGATTGAAGAGATTGAAAAACAAATCAATAACCTGCCACCTGTTTCAAGTTGTGTTGTTGTACCTGTTTATAAAGAGAAGGAAATCATTTCTCTTAGTGCCCATATTGTTTTACATGAGCCATTAACAGGAGCAGCCTTCAAAACGACAAAGCAATTGAAGGCACTTTTATCGGCGTACTTACCTGCCTATATGATACCGAAAACGTTTAAATATATGGACGCTTTACCACTAAATCCAAATGGTAAGATAGATCGTAAAGGATTGGCGGTTATGGAGACAGTATGACGCCTTATGGAAATATAGCATTTTTTGTGATCATCGGACTTTTATTACTACCTACTATCCTCCTAGGGTTACGAGGCAAATCTTCGAAACGTTATAATCTTTTTGTTTCGGTCATTGTCTTAGCATTAATCTTCGGACATTCAATGAATGGGACCATCTCGCTCGTATTATTTACTGTCTTTCAGGTAGTACTTATTGTGGCTTATCAGCGTTACCGACTTCAGCAAAATAGCGGAACCATTTTTATAATAGCAGTGCTTTTATCAATATTACCCCTGATTCTTGTGAAGGTTTTGCCGATTCTCGGGTTACATCATGTATTTGGCTTCCTAGGTGTATCCTACATTACGTTTAAAGCGGTGCAAATGATTTTAGAAACTCGTGATGGCTTGATGAAAGAGAAAATTTCTGTAGGAGAGCTAGTCTATTTCTTATTATTCTTTCCTACCGTATCATCGGGACCTATTGATCGTTGGCGTCGTTTTACAAAGGATTTTCATACCGTACCTTCCTCGGAGGATTACCAAAAGCTGCTATTGAGTGGCATTAACTATATTTTTGTCGGCTTTTTATATAAGTTTATTTTGGCTTATTTAATTTACAACTACACGCTTATTTATTTACCTAACCATACGTATAACTATTTGACACCCTTTCAGGGACAGCTAGCGTATATGTATATGTATAGCTTTTACTTATTCTTTGATTTCGCTGGCTACAGTGCATTTGCTGTTGGTGTGAGCCGGATAATGGGTATCCAAACACCGATTAACTTTAATCGCCCTTTCGCCAGCCGCAATATTAAAGATTTTTGGAATCGTTGGCATATGAGCCTTTCCTTCTGGTTTAGGGATTATGTCTATATGCGCTTTGTCCTTTGGATGACAAAGAAAAAATGGCTAAAAAATAAATTTGCTATTTCGTATATAGGCTTCTTTTTACTATTCTTTTTAATGGGTATTTGGCATGGTCTGGAATGGCACTTTGTGGTCTATGGACTCTATCATGCCCTATTGATTATCAGCTTTGATAAATTTGAACGCTGGAATAAAAAGCATAAGCGTTGGCCAAAAAATAAATGGACGCATGCTATTGGTGTAATCATTACGTTTCATGCTGTATGCTTCGGCTTTTATATTTTTTCTGGCACATTATTTTAAACAAAGGGCTGTAAGAGCCTGTTCACTAAAGGAGAATTATTAATGGATCAACAACAAGTTTTAGAAATGCTAGTCGAGTTATGTGAAGATGAAATTATTGTAGAAAACCCAGATATTGATTTATTTGAAGAAGGTTTACTAGATTCGTTTGGGACAATTAATTTATTAGTTGAAATTGAAAATCGTTTTAATATTTCTGTCCCTATTACTGATTTCAATCGTGAAGAATGGAATACGCCTAATCGAATTGCAGGGAAATTAGCTGAAAGACAATGATCAAAAAAGGCTTTCTTTCTTTATTTATTGCATTTGCTCTTTTTACTGGCTTTGTCTTTTTTCCTAATGCTTGGATTAAAGCATGGATATCCAATGAGGATGTGGAGCAAGCCAAAACGAACATGTCTCCACTTGTATTTCAGGGCACATATTTACAGGAGCGAATGTTGCAGGAGCCTAGTTCCATGCCACTTTATGGCTCCTCGGAATTAAACCGTTTTGATCCGTTCCATCCATACAATTATACGCGAGCAACTGATGCTCCGTATTCGACATTTATGATTGGGCGTGGAGGCATGCAGTCCATTACCCACTTCTTGAATTTCGCAGCACAAGAAAAGAATTTAAAGGATAAAAAAGTGGTCTTTATCATCTCCCCGCAGTGGTTTACAGAGAAGGGCATGGGTGAATTTCACTTTTCACCGAATTATTCCATGTTACATGCTTATGATTTAGCCTTTAATCAGGAGATGGATGCCAACCTTCGTAAAAGAGCTATGGAGCGCCTACTTGAATTTGATACTGTCAAACGAGATCGCCTCTTAAAGACCATGTACCAATATCAAATGTCTAACGGCAAGGAAAAACCAATTACTGGACGTATGGCCATGGTCGCGGGGCGTTTCCACAAGGAGTTACTAGAAAAGAAGGATTTATATTATTCCCTTTTCCCACGTAAAGGTCATGCATTAAAAAGTAATGACAAGCTCATTGCCAATCAAAGCTTTGAGCAACAATTGCAGCATGCAGAGGCATATGGGGAGAAGCGTGTATCCAACGACTATATGATTGAAGATCGCGCCTATCAGCGACTTGTAAATGCTAAATTTTCAAAGTTTAAAGATATACGAAAAAAAGAGGATTATACAAACTCTCCTGAATATGAGGATTTCCAACTAGTTATCGATGTTTTAAAGGATGCAGGTGCCAAACCACTATTCGTCTCCATTCCAGTTAATGGCTATTGGTATGATTATAATGGCTATCCTGAGGAACGTCGTCAAAAGTATTACGATAAAATGGAGCAAGTATTAAAGGATGCAAATGTTGCCTATGTTGATTTTTCAGATCATGAATATGATCCTTACTTTATTATGGATACGATTCATATTGCCTGGAAGGGCTGGGTCTATCTCGATCAAGAACTAGATCAGCATTGGTCACAGCCATAACAATAGTCAGGACAGTCTAATATTAGTAGACTGTCTTTTCTTATTATCGTAAGAGACCTTTTATGTAAAGCGCCATTTGCTCACTTATATATCATTTAGGTTTTTCAATAGCTTCACTAAATTGTTGAACCTGCTCTGCCTGATCATTAGAGGCTGCTCCAATTTGCTCCATGCTTCCCATAAGTGCTTGAATATTACTCGTGATCGTTTTAAGGGAGGTTTCAATTTGTTCTGTTGCTGTAGCTGTCTCACTAGAAAGCTTCCTTACCTCTTGCGCTACGATGTTGAAACCTGCACCTTATTGGCCTGCTCGTGCCGCTTCACGTTAATCTTTTTTATATGTTAAAATGCCTCAAAGTTTGAATTAACTTTGAGGCATTTTTTGAAATTCGCCTATTTATCTTTCACAAAATGGTATTCAATATAAGTCATATTCTAAATTGTGTTGAATATAAGCTTGCTCTTCAGATGGAGTTAATAGACGAATTGCTTTCCCTGAAGCTTCTTCATCGCCACCTTGCATTTCCCATATGGAATTGTGGTCGTCAACTGCATTTGAAAAATCACCCTTCGACCATCTTTCCAATATTGAAATGTAAAGCTCTTTATATTTATAATTGCTTTCTTTGGCTATAGCTAACAATCGGTCAACCTTTTCTTGTGTTATTTGCTCGTGACCCCATTTTATTTCAGCTTCAACCTTCTGATGAGACATGCTATGAATGGTTTCGTTCATTTTGTGTTCTATTAAGTCATCTGGATATAATTCATTTTCTTTTTTTAGAACAGTTCCATCCTTAGAAGTTACTTCAACATATCCAGCGATTGTTTTTTCTTCCTCGGGAGTAGATTTATTCATATGCTCAGTGAATTTGATGTAACCAAATGCTCCACCGAAAATAATTAATATTACAATGATACTAATAACCGATTTGGTTTTTCTCTTCATGTTATTACCCCTCAGTAATTTTTTATCATTATGTAAATATGGTTGGTATTAGTTAATTAGGTTAAATAATAACAGAATGTTGTAATAGGTTTCAATGAATAGATACTTAATGTCCACCGCTTTCGGTTGTTCTAATTGAATAAGCTTACTCTGTAATTAGATAAGTAACTAAAAAACCCCCAATCTACAAGTGTTTATCACACTTATAAATCAGAGGTTGAAGCAATACATAAGCCTAAATGTACAACATGGTTCAAATATAAAAGCTGTGTATTACTAAATTCAAAGTATTTTCTCTTCAATCAAATACTTATTTTAAGTTATAGAATGAATTTAAACCAAGATACTCTGCTGTTGAACCAAGTTGATCTTCGATGCGAAGAAGTTGGTTGTATTTAGCTACACGGTCTGTACGTGATGGAGCACCTGTTTTAATTTGACCAGCATTTGTTGCAACAGCGATATCAGCAATTGTCGCATCTTCTGATTCACCAGAACGGTGAGAAATAACCGCTGTGTAGCCTGCACGTTTCGCCATTTCGATCGCTTCAAATGTTTCAGTTAACGTACCGATTTGGTTTACTTTGATAAGGATGGCATTTCCTACGCCTTGCTCAATACCTGCTGATAATTTTTTCGTATTTGTTACAAATAGGTCATCACCTACTAATTGTACGCGATTGCCGATACGGTCTGTTAATAGCTTGTGTCCAGCCCAGTCGTTTTCGTCTAAGCCATCTTCAATTGAAATGATTGGGTATTTATTTGTTAACTCTTCGTACCAATCTACCATTTCCTCAGAAGTTTTGACAACACCTTCACCATCTAAGTGGTATTTGCCATCTTCTTTATTGAATAGTTCAGAGGATGCTACGTCCATTGCAAGTTTCACTTCGTCACCTGGTTTGTAGCCTGCTTTTTCAATCGCTTCTAAGATCACTGTAATTGCTTCTTCGTTAGAGCCTAGGTTTGGTGCGAAACCACCTTCATCACCTACTGCTGTGTTGTAGCCTTTTGCTTTTAGAACAGCTTTTAGGCTATGGAAAATCTCCGCGCCAATACGTAATGCATGACGGAATGATTCTGCACCAACAGGCATAACCATGAATTCCTGAATGTCTACATTGTTATCTGCGTGAGCACCACCGTTTAGGATGTTCATCATTGGTACTGGTAATTGCTTAGAATTGAACCCACCAAGATATTGATAAAGAGGTACATCTAAATAATCTGCCGCAGCATGTGCAACTGCCATGGATACACCTAGAATTGCGTTGGCACCAAGCTTGCCTTTGTTTTCTGTGCCATCTAGCTCGATTAAAGCTTTGTCGATGACTACTTGATCAAGAACAGAATAGTTACCTTCTAATTCTTCCGCAATAATTGTGTTTACATTTTCAACTGCTTTTAATACACCTTTGCCTAGGTAACGAGATTTGTCACCATCGCGTAATTCTACCGCTTCGTATTCACCTGTTGATGCACCTGATGGTACGATTGCGCGGCCAAATGCGCCAGATTCTGTAAATACTTCAACCTCTACTGTTGGGTTCCCACGTGAGTCTAAAACTTCGCGCGCATAAACTTGTGTAATAAATGGCATAATTAATTCTCCTCTTTTTCAATTAATGATTGTCCTGTCATTTCAGTAGGCTGTGACACCTCTAATAATTCTAACATGGTTGGCGCTAAATCGGCTAAAATACCACCATTTCTTAACATTATATTTGGTTTTGTCACAATTACTGGAACAGGATTTGTTGTATGAGCTGTCATTGGCTCACCTGCTAAAGTTAACACTTCATCAGAGTTGCCATGGTCAGCTGTAATAATAGCTGCGCCACCTTTTGCAAGGAGTGCGTCTACTACTTTCCCTAAGCATTCATCTACTGCTTCAATGGCTTTAATTGTTGGCTCCAGCATTCCACTATGACCAACCATATCAGGGTTGGCAAAGTTAAGAATAATGCCATCAAATTTTTCAGCCGCAATTTCTGCAAGTAAGGCTTCTGTCACCTCATAGGCAGACATTTCAGGTTTTAAATCGTATGTCGCCACCTTTGGAGAAGCAATTAAAATACGTTCCTCACCAGGGAATTTTTCCTCACGTCCACCACTCATAAAGAATGTAACATGTGGATATTTTTCAGTTTCCGCAATCCGCAACTGTGTTTTCCCATTCGTCGCTAATACTTCACCAATTGTATTTTTCAAGTTGTCATTTTCATAAGCAACCTGAGCGTTGACTTCATCACTATAGTGTGTGAAGGACACAAATTTTAAATTCTTTGGATGATTTGCAGATATAGCAAAGCCATCGAATGCTCCATTTGTAAAAACTGTTGACAGCTGAATGGCACGATCGGGACGGAAGTTAAAGAAAATCACTGCATCATGATCGCCAATTGTTGCTACTGGCTCACCATGCTCTTGAATGCTAAATGGGATGACAAATTCATCAGTTACCTCACGCTCATAGGATGCTGCTACACCACTTTTAGCACTTTCTGCTGTTTGACCGACGCCATCCACCAGTACATTGTAAGTCAGTGCCACACGATCCCAACGTTTATCGCGATCCATTGCATAGTAACGTCCATGAATAGAAGCAAATTGCCCTATGCCTATTTCAGCCATTTGCTTTTCCGTTTCTTCGATATAGTCTAATGCTGTTGTTGGACCAACATCACGACCATCTAAGAAGCCATGTATATAAACTTCCTCTAATCCTTGCTGTTTAGCTAGCTTTAATAGTGCAAACATATGCTCATAATGACTATGAACACCACCGTCTGATAATAAGCCCATAACATGTAGCTTTGACTGATGAGCTTTCACATGTGCTACTGCATCTAAAAAGGCTTGATTCGTGAAGAAATCTCCATCACGAATAGATTTATTTAAGCGTGTTAAGCTTTGATAGACGATACGTCCTGCACCGATATTTAAGTGCCCCACCTCAGAATTCCCCATCTGTCCTTCAGGTAATCCAACGGCTTCTCCCGCTGCTGTTAATGCCGCATGAGGAAATTGATGCCAATATCGATCAAAATTTGGCTTATTGGCCTGTGCTACTGCATTCCCGAATGTTTCATCTCGAAATGCAAAGCCATCTAAAATAATTAATGCTACTGGCTTTTTAGGCATTTGCTGCCGCCTCCAATAATGTTAAATAAGATTCTGGTTGTAAGCTTGCTCCACCAACTAAAGCACCATCAATATGTTCTTTGGATAAAAGCTCCTGAATGTTATCAGGCTTAACACTGCCACCATATTGAATGCGCACGGCATTCGCAGTTTCAGCATTATATAGCTCTTCTACTACTGCTCGAATCGCTCCGCATACTTGATTTGCATCGTCTGCCGTAGCCGTTTTACCAGTACCAATCGCCCAAATCGGTTCATACGCAATGACCATGTGCTCTACTTGCTGTGCTTCAAACCCAGCAAGTGCTGCTTTAATTTGGCCAGCCACTTTTTGCTCTGTTGTGCCTGCTTCACGTTCTTCTAGTGTTTCGCCACAGCAAATAATAGGTACGATAGTATGTGCAAGTGCTGCTGCTACCTTCTTATTAATCGCTTCATCTGTTTCATTGTAGTATTCGCGACGTTCAGAGTGTCCTAAAATGACATAGTCAACATCCACACTTGCTAGCTGTGCTGGACTAATTTCACCCGTAAAAGCACCTTCATTTTCATAGTGCATAGTTTGTGCACCAATTGCCAGCTCTGACTCACTAGCAACTTGCACAAGTGTAGGTAGGTAAAGAGCTGGTGCGCAAATAACAGCATCTACTTTGTCATTGGAAGGAAGTTTTTCTTGTACAGCATCTACAAACTGAATAGCCTCTTCAAATGTTTTAAACATTTTCCAGTTACCTGCAATAATTGGTTTACGCATCATTTTGCCTCCGATTAGCTTATTTATCGTTTAGTGCTACAATCCCTGGAAGCTCTTTGCCTTCCATTAATTCTAAGGAAGCACCACCACCTGTAGAAATATGATCCATCTTATCTGCTACTTCAAATTTTTCAACTGCTGCAGCTGAATCACCGCCACCGATTACTGTGTAGCCAGCTGTTGTTGCCATTGCATCAGCAACTGTTTTTGTGCCGTTTGCAAATTTGTCCATTTCAAAGACACCCATTGGTCCATTCCAAATGATTAATTTAGAGTTTTTGATAACTTCTGCATAGTTTGCAGCCGTTTTAGGTCCAATATCTAGACCCATCCAATCAGCTGGAATAGCATCTACATCAACGATTTGTGTTTCAGCATCCTGTGAAAATTCATTTGCCACAACAGCATCGACTGGCATATGTAATTGCACACCTTTTGCTTTTGCCTTCTCAATAAAGGACTTTGCTAGCTCAATTTTATCTTCCTCTAGCAATGATTTACCGATATCGTGGCCTTGTGCCTTAATAAATGTAAAGGATAAACCACCACCGATAATTAAGTGATCTACTTTTTCTAATAGGCTTTCTATAACACCAATTTTATCTTTTACTTTGGCACCACCAATAATGGCTGTAAACGGATGCTCAGGGTTAGACAATGCCTTACCTAGTACATCTAATTCCTTTTGCATTAAGAATCCAGATACAGCTGGAATATGCTTAGCAATTCCTTCTGTAGAAGCATGAGCTCGGTGGGCTGCACCAAAAGCATCATTAACATAAATATCTGCTAGCTGAGCAAATTGCTGTGCTAATGTTGGGTCATTTTTCTCTTCACCAGCATGGAAGCGTACATTTTCAAGCAGTAGAATATCTCCATCTTGCATGTTTGCAACGGCTTCTTCCACCGCTTGCCCAATGGATTCATCAAGCTTCGTAACAGGCTTGCCCATTAATTCCGCTAAGCGAATGCCAACAGCTGTTAAACGCATATCCTCTTTTACTTCACCTTTTGGACGACCTAAGTGAGAAGCTAGAATAACTTTAGCACCCTGCTCTACTAAATACTCAATTGTAGGAATAGCTGCACGAATACGCGTCTCATCTGTAATAGCACCGTCTGCCATTGGCACATTAAAATCTACACGTACAAAAACGCGTTGACCCTTAACATCAATATCTTTCATTGTTTTCTTATTTAACATGAAGAAACTCCCTTCAAAGTTTGTTTTAGTCTTACACTTTTGTGTTTTACCCATCTTGGCTCTACACCATGCTTACTAAATTGAATAGTCATTTTGGTACTTTTTCAGGTCACTATCTCGTGTAAGTATGATTCTCCAACTTTTGATAATAAACCCTAATACTTGTTTTTATAGTAGCAAAAGTTAACTGTTATGTCTTGCAATCAACATGTATCAATTACGCCTCAGCGTAATTGCGTCCAGATTTTTTTTGAACTTGCTCGAAACATTTCTCTTCAAAATCTGTGACGTTAGCTGACCTTTTAGCTTGATTCAGTCGGTGATTGAACACCAATGAATCAAGAGAGTCATTTGTGTAATCATCTCATTACCTATAGAGGTGGGGTTTTCTGCTGAATCTAGAAAAAAGGAGTAAGGGTTATCCCTTACTCCCAATACCCTTGTATATTATATCTATTCGATATTATAAAGGCTATACTTTTTGTGCATAAAAAGCAGTAATATGTCACACTTTTTACTCAAAATGTCGAAATATGATACTTATTTATGGTTTAAGCCTTGTTCAGCAATGTATAAAGCTAGGTCCATTAAGCGAGTAGAGTAACCAATTTCGTTATCATACCAAGCTAAAACTTTCACCATTTTGTTTTCTAACACCATTGTTGAAAGGCCATCTACCGTAGAAGAATAATGGTTACCGTTATAATCAATTGATACTAATGGTAGCTCATTGTAATCTAAAATGCCTTTTAATTCATTTTCAGAAGCTTCTTTTAATGCTGCATTAATTGTTTCTTTCGATACATCTGCTTTTAGCTCTACAACTAAGTCAACACATGATACGTTAGGTGTTGGCACACGCATAGAGAAACCATCTAGCTTACCTTTTAATTGTGGTAATACTTTTGATACAGCTATCGCTGCACCTGTTGTTGTTGGAATCATAGACACCGCTCCAGCGCGTGCACGACGAGGGTCAGAGTGTGGGAAGTCTAGAATTCGTTGATCATTTGTATAAGAGTGAATTGTTGTCATCATACCACGTTCAATGCCAAATTTCTCATCAAGCACTTTAGCTACTGGTGCTAGACAGTTAGTTGTACAAGAAGCATTGGAGATCACATCATCAGTTACTGGGTTATAATCCTCATGGTTTACACCCATAACAAATGTAGGCATTGCGCCTTTTGCTGGTGCCGATAGAATCGCTTTTTTCGCCCCTGCTTCAATATGCTTGCCTACTTCTTCCATTGAACGGAATCGACCAGTACATTCAAGCACTACATCTACGCCTAATTCGCCCCATGGTAATTGGGCAGGATCTTTTTCAGCATATACTTTTACACGTTGACCATTTACTACGAAAGAATCTTCATCTGCATTGACTTCAGCATCATAGATACCGTGTACTGAATCATATTTCAATAAGTGCGCAAGCTGACCAGCATCTGTTAAGTCGTTTACGGCTACTACTTCAAATTCATCATGCTTCATTGCCTCACGAAATACTAAACGTCCAATACGTCCAAATCCATTAATCGCTAATTTTAATGCCATTGTTAATTCCTCCAATAATGTGTGATGTCTGTCTCTATGAATAGAGACATCAAAATTTACTTTATGCTCATTCAAAAAATGCTTTAGCACTTTTTGAGATCGAGTGACATGTTTACAACTTTGCCATCATTCAAGATGCTTATTTTCTATAGAAGATATTTTAGCAGCAATTGCTTTGGCCGCTGCTTCATCTGTTACAAATATGGTTTGCTTAGGTGCTACTTTGAAATAAGAAAGCATTGCATTGACCTTCTGTTTTCCTGCTGCAACTGCAATGACCTGCTCACTGTTTTGTACCTGCTCAAGCTGGATACCAATTGTCCGTATACGATGTACTATTTCTCCATCGGCATTGAAATAATAACCGAAAGCCTCACTCACAGCGCCTTTTTCCTCAAGAATTCGCAAATCCTCAGGAGATGAGTTACGACGAATCGCCATTTCCTCTGCAGAGCCAATCCCATGAATGACGCAATCTGCTTGATCATAGAAGGCCATCATTTCTGTTACCATCGGCTCTGTTAGCATCGCTTGATAAGCTTGCTCACTTAAATGCTCTGGTAAAAATAAAGTACGATATTGTGTTTCCATTTGCATGGCAAATGTTGCAACAAGTGTATTGGCCTGCATTTGCATTTCATGTCCAATCCCCCCGCGTGCAGCTACAAAAGTGATATCCTTTTGTCCGTCTAAAGGATGTAAAAACTGTGCAAGTGAGGCAACAGATTTTCCACCAGTGACAGCTACAACTTGCTCATCAAAAGCAGCCGACATAAATTGCAATGCTGCTTCTTTGCCTAGCATGCTTAGGATTGTATGATCCTCATTGTAATCACCAGGAACTACGACTACACGTTGAATGCCAAAGTGGCTTTCAAGCACTTTTGCAAGCTGGGTTAAACCAGACCATTCATAAACGATAGCTCTTAATTTTTCAATGACTATATCACCATCATCTGTACATACCATACCCGACTTTTGCGCATCTAATAACCCTTGTTCACGTAAAATATCAGTTTCTTTGCGTATTTCTCTTTCTGTCATTTTCAGTGAATCAGCTAGTGTACGTCGACCGATTGGTTGCATAAGTTGAACGGCTTGCAATATTCGATATCTTGCTTGCAGAAGCGGATACATTTCAGGAAGTAGCCTTTGCTGTGCCTCTGGAACAGTTAACATATCTATCTACTCCCCTAATTAATAGTGGTGGGTTTGTTTTTAACCCACTTAATTATTTTGTGTCCCACTTATGCTTTTATTATAATATGCATTGTTTTAAAGTGCAAGTAGTTGTATTGTTCTGGATAAAAAAAAGCCTCATAGCTCTAAAAACAGCTACAAGACTTTGTTGAACTTATTTAGTGAAAGATAAAATCGCATTCTTTTTAAAACCTTCTAAAGCTTTTGTTGCTTCAGTTTTATTTGTAAATTCAAAAATACGAACGTCCTTTTTCTCAAATACTGTAATAACCCACATTGTAAAATCTCCCTTCACATCATTCATTTTTGTAATATAACAACCACTAAAATTTGTGATACATTTGCTAAACTGTTTTATAACAACTTCTTACTTGATACCTATTCTACTCCGATTTTTAGGAAAAGAAAGTCTAATGTGAAGGTCTTCACAAACTGTTCAAATTCAAACCGCTTTCATTGAACAATTTGTGAATTGTGAGAATGACAGCTAATAATAAAGTCATTTATACCGTTAATAATTCTTTATACTTTCAGTAGATTAACTGCCTAATCGCTCCATTAACGTGGCATAATCTAAATGACCATACTGAATGACGACACCCTCTTTTTCAACTACCGGAATCATTAGCATATATTTTTCATGTATACGATCATCCTGCTCTATATCAATTATTTCAATATCAAATAGAACATCTTCCTGAACAAGCTTTAATGTCTGTAATCCTTCTACACATAAAGGACAATTCGCCCGACTAAAAAATTGAATCTTCATAGATAGCACCTCCTCCTTTATTATAAACGATGTGGCAATGTAGAAATGGCTACTATTCTTTGATGATGTTTATTTGAGCTGTCTTAGCATCCTTCTTTGTAATGGTTGTATTTTTGCCAACAATGACGGAAATCACGACAATCATTGCCACGACGATCGTAAACCAAGAGATGGATTCATTTAAAAATAGCGTAGCAAAAAGAATCATTAAAAATGGCTGTAAATATTGGATCTGACTAACTCTTGCAATACCTCCTAAAGCCATTCCCCCATACCAAGCAACATATGCTAAAAACTGACTGACAACAGCTAAATATAACAGGCTAACCCACGCTGTAAGAGGGGCATGTAGCATTTCCAAGGAAAATTGGGAAATGACAGGGACAATAAAAAAGGGAGCCGCCATCAAAATAGCCCAAGCAATCACCTGCCAGCTCCCTAATTCCTTCGCTAACTGTCCTCCTTCTGCATAGCTAAGACCTAATATTACAACTGCTGCTAATAATGCTAGATCTGCCATATGTAATTGGCCTAAGCCTAAAAAGCTAGCATAAATAATAACGGCTATAGCCCCAATAACACTCGATAACCAAAACTTAAATGAGGGACATTCACCTGCTCTGAATAAAGCAAAGCCCGCAGTCGCTAAAGGTAAAAGTGCTAATTCTACCGCTCCGTGAGAAACTGGTAACCTTATCATTGCCCAAGATGTAAGTAAAGGAAACCCTAATACAGCGCCAAAGGATACTATTATCAAGCTTTTAAATTGTCTAGCAGTCGGTAGTCTTTCTTTTCTTACAAGTAAAACAATGGCTACGATGAACGCCGCAATGACAGCTCTCCCCAATCCTACAATTGTCGCTCCAAAATATGGTACAGCTGTACTTGTTGCGGGTAACGTTAGACTAAAGCAAATTACGCCCACAAATCCTAACAGCAAACCTATTTTTTCTTTTCTTTTATCCTGCATGTTCTCATCCTTTCATTTTCCTCTCCATCTGTCCCTGATATAATCCATAGTAAGTGGCGCTACCTCAAAAATAAACAGAATTTTCTACCAACTGTCCTGGTACAGATAAAGGAGGAAGGATGATGATTGCAAAATATTTAGAAGTTGTAGAGGACATTAAAGAGCAGCTTGCTAATGGTGTGCTCCTTGCAGGCAGTAAACTACCTTCCGTTCGACAACTGTCTGAGCAATTTTCCTGCAGTAAAAATACAGTGATAAGAGCGTATAATGAATTAGAAAAGGAGCATCTTATTTTTTCCAAACCCAAAAGTGGCTATTATGTTGTGAATAACATAGAGCAACCAACTACAAACCAACAAGTTATTGATTTTTTATCAGCTGGTCCAGACAAAAGCATTATGCCCTATATTGAATTTCAGCATTGCATCAATCAAGCTATTGACACATTTAAAGAAGAATTATTTGGTTATAGTGATCATCAAGGGCTTTACTCACTACGTGTACAATTGGCTAAGTATCTGCAGAACTTACAGATCTTTACTAAACCTGATCGATTATTTGTTGTCTCGGGCTCACAGCAAGCATTACATTTACTAGCGGCGATGCCTTTTCCGAATGGTAAAAATAATATATTAATAGAACAGCCTACCTATTTTGGTTTTATAGAATCTGTCCATCTGCAACAAGCTACGACTTTTGGGATTGATTTAACAATGGAGGGCATCGATTTAGATCGTCTTGACTATATTTTTCGCAATAATGACATTAAGTTTTTTTATACTGTGCCGAGATTCCATAATCCTCTTGGTCATAGCTATACAAATGACGAAAAAAGAAAGATTGTGGAATTAGCAGAAAAATATGATGTTTATATTGTGGAGGATGATTTTTTAGGAGATTTAGATCCTAATAAAAAAGCGGATCCGTTTTTTTCTTTTAATCCCACTGGCAGGGTTATTTATATTAAAAGCTTTTCAAAGGTATTTCTTCCGGGTTTAAGAGTAGCCACAGTCGTCCTTCCCGCTATAATGACAAATCATTTTTTACGTTATAAATTTAGTGCTGATTTCAATAGCTCTGTGCTCTCGCAGGGTGCCTTAGACATTTATTTAAAAAGCGGTATGTTTAATAGTCATATTAAAAAGATTAAAGAGCTTTATGTAAGAAAAATGAGCGTTTTACAGGAGGCTTGCGAATCATTACTTCCCACCTCTACTAACTATACGAAACCAGTATCAGGCTTTTATCTTTCCATTATTCTTCCTGATAATGTAAGTGCTAGGCAGGTGGTTCATTTATTAAAGGAAAAAAATATATTGATGGATGACGCTGCTAGAATGTATCTACCAGAATTTAAAAAGGATAATCTTATTCGTTTAAGTATTTCTCAGGTAGATAAACCATTAATTTATACTGGTATTGAGGAACTAGCACTGTGCATTTCATCATTTGAACGTAAAATGCGCTATCCAAATCCCATTCACCTATTGTAATAAAAAAAGGCATTGATTGTGAGCAAGCTACACATCAATGCCTTTCGTTTTAAATTATTTTAAATGACTATCGAAGAATTTTACCATGGCATTATAGAATTCAATTCTATTTTCTTCATTTGCAAAGCCATGTCCTTCATTATCTTTTAGCATGTACTCTACATCCACACCTCTAGCGCGTAAGGCTTCCACAATTTGATCGGATTCTGCTTTGTTCACACGTGGGTCATTTGCTCCTTGTGCGACAAATAATGGTGTTTTGATTTTATCTGCATGGAAAACTGGTGAAACAGCAGTTAACAATTCTTTGTCTTTCTCTGGATGACCTACGCGCTCATAAAACATGTTACGCATAGTTTCCCAGTAAGGAGGGATGGTATTTAATAATGTAAATATGTTAGATACTCCTACATAATCAACTGCAGCAGCATATAAATCAGGTGTATACGTAATACCCGCTAATGTTGCATAACCACCAAATGATGCCCCATAAATACCGATGCGATCAGGGTCTGCAATGCCTTGGTCAATTGCCCATTGGACACCATCAGTGATGTCATCTTGAATCTTCAGACCCCATTGCTTATTACCAGCCTGAAGGAATTCTTTACCATATCCAGTTGACGAACGGAAATTCACCTGTAGCACTGCATAGCCACGATTAGCTAATAATTGTACTTCTGGGTTGAAGCCCCACATATCACGTGCCCAAGGCCCACCATGAGGATTGACAATAAGAGGGAGATCTTTTGCTTCTTTATTTTTCGGTAAAGTTAAATAGCCATTAATCGTTAAACCATCTCGGCTCTTATATGAAATTGGATGCATTTCTGCCAGTTCATTCGGATTTAACCAAGGGCTTAAAGTGGCCAACTCGGTTAACTCATCTGTCGTAGAATCGTAATAATAATATTTTCCATAGACAGTATCACTTGAAACACTCACAATAAATTTGGTCATTTCTTTATTGTAATCATTGATACCAAGCTCACTTTCATGCACATTCAGCTTGCTTTGGATTTTACGGAAAAGCTTTTCAAAGTTCTCGTCAAAGAATTGGTAATGTGGTTTATCTGTTATATACGCACCATATAGCAATTTATCGTGTTCGGCACTATATAAGACACCAGAAACATCTACTTGATCATTAGACATAATTACTTCTTCATTACCTTTTAAGTCGTATTTCACAACTTCTACTTTGTCTCTACCTTTGTTAGATGTAGCGTAAATGTATTGATTGTCTTTTGAGAAAGCTAGTGGCATTACTTCATCTCCAGCTTCCATTTCAATAAATGGCTTGAATTCATCCTTTTCAGAATCTCGATAAAGAATCGTTCCTTCCACACCATCTGAGGCTACAGCAATTCGTACATTTCCATTGCGATCTGCTAGCCAGCTCGTAATATTACCCGGATTTTTTGCAACGTGAGTTGTTTCCCCAGTCTTTACATTCAACTTGTAGACATCAAAAACTGTTGCATCTTCCTTATTCATCATGATAAGAATTTCATCTTTAACACCCTGTAGACCACTTAATATCCCAACTGTGACATTTGGATATGGCGTTAGATCTTTTTCCTCAGAGCCATTAAATGTTGTAGAATAAATATGGAAGTTTTCATCTCCACCTTTATCCTTTACGTAGAGTAAATTATTATCCTTCCAGTAAAATCCTGCAACGTCCCGATCCTTTGAATTGGAAACACGAACAGGCTCACTATCATCATTCATCTTTTTCACGAAAACATTGGATCTATTCTCCCAAGCAGAGGAAAAAGTAATGTAATTGCCATCTGGCGAAAGTTCATAACCGAAATTACCAGGATTTTTCATAAAGTCTTCAACTGAAATTTCCTTTACACCTTCATGATTAGAACCATTTTTTATTTGTTTCGCATTGTTTAAAATTTTTACTGCATCTTGTTTTGAAATTGCTTCTGTATTTAATGATAAACCATTAAATAAGCCAATCTTATTGGCCTTCTCTAAATAGTCAGCAAGTGAAGTCTCTTTTTCTTCTTTATTTAACGCTCTAACTAAAATACGAGCCGCTTCATCACGTTTAATTGTCAAACTTAAATCTGTGAATTCTCCAGCCTTGACCCATTTATCAATAATTTGTTGACGCATTGAATCTGAACCGTGCTGGAATGTTAAAGTTGTTACAGCTAAATTCAAAAATTCCTGCGCTGACACACGTTCTTCTTGTGCTGTTACTGTGCTATTAGTTTCATTTGCAGCACGGACTTCTTGCATTGTTGCAGGAATAACTACAGAGGTTGTTAAAATAATTGCTAACGATGCAGATAAAAATCTTTTTTTCAAAATGATTCCTCCCTATATCAGTTTACGCTATATCGTTTGTCGATATATTTAAATTATAACAATTCTAGCATTATTGTCAATAATTGAGAGGTTTTAATTAAGCCAAAATGAAAGCGAACTATATAGAATAGTTCGCCATACTCTATTAAAATTTCCTGCTTGCTCCTCCACCAGCAGAAGATCCGCCACCAAATCCGCCAAAGCCCCCTCTACTCGAACCTCCACCAAAACTTCCTGGATAACCGCCATAGCCTCCAGAGCGAGGACCTCCGCCGCCTTTCGAAAAGAATGAATAGATAATAATAACAACGATAATGATTAGGATAATTAACCAAGTGGGTATGTCATCCTCTTCTTTTGTTTGCGCTGGCAAATCACCGTTCCAATTATACTCTTGGGCAACAGCGCGGAAAACTTCAGAATAGGTTGCTTGAAAAGCTTGGTCTAGATTACCAGCACTTGCTGAGGGATAAAATGCATTATCTAAAATGCGTCCTAATTTACCATCTGGTAATGCTCCTTCTAATCCCTGACCCACGGCAATTACAACGTCGTTATTTCCTTCCCCTTGACCTAAGGTAGCTAAAATCAGGACACCGTTATTTTTTTCCTTGTCACCAATGCCCCATGACCGAATCAATTTTGTCGCATACATTTTCGGCTCTTGTCCATGAAGACTATCAACTGTGACTACCATGATTTCAGCACCCGTGCCTTGATCCAACTGCTCAGAATATTGATTTATCTCTTCTTTGACATTCGCAGAAATTACATTGGCAAAGTCATGTATATACGTATTTTTCATCGGTGATGGCATTGTTGCTTCTGCTAGATTCGAGAAAAAAAGAAGCATCGAACAAACGATGATTATCTGTACAATGCAGCGTTTCATTAATGTGTACCCGATTGACTAAAATCGATAGATGGTGCTTTGTCAGCTCCTGCTGTGGCTTTAAAGTATTCTTTTTGTTCAAAGCCAAACATCCCTGCCATTAAATTCCCCGGGAAACGTTTAACATGTTTATTGAATTGCTGCACCTCATTATTGTAATCCTCACGTGCTACTGCCAGACGATTTTCCGTACCTGCTAGCTCATCCATTAACTGGCGGAAGTTTGCATCTGCCTTTAAGTTTGGGTAATTTTCTACAACTACTAGTAAACGACTAAGAGCGCCAGTTAAAGCATCATTGGCAACAGCTTGCTCCTCTGGTGAGCTTGCACTTCCCATTTGTGCACGTGCCTCCGTAATATTCGCTATCACCTCTTGCTCATGATTCGCATAGCCTTTCACAGATTCCACTAGATTGGGAATCAAATCATAGCGACGTTGGAGCTGATTTTCAACTTGTGCCCATTTAGAATCAACATTTTCCTCGGCTGTCACCAGACTATTGTATTTAGGTATAAATAATAAGGCGATTACAACAAGAATGATGACAATTATTCCAATTGGTCCAAGTAACTTTTTCAATTTTAAGCCTCCTTGACTTGCTTTTCCTTCTATCTTTAGTCTACATTTTTACCTTTACATTTATACCGTATGAAATTGAATTGACACGACATACTAAATACTGCAACAAAAAATTATTGAGGAGGCGTTTTTTTTGTCACAATCGTTTTACAATGAATCATCAAACCAAACAAATTTAAATCAACAACATAGCCTAAATCATGGTGGACATGAAATGATGGACATGCATGAAACAATTGGCGAAATTATTGCAGGTATGAACCAAGCGATTATTTTGCGTCCCCATGTAAAAGATCCTGAATTACTCAACATTTTGGATCGCCAATATAATTTCACTCTTGGTATGTACAATACGATCGTAGAGTCGTTTAAAACAGGACACGATCCATCTGTTCCAACAGGACGCTACCAAATGGAAACAGGAAATGATTTCAAATATGGCCTAAATCCTGGTCAACCAAAAAAGCCGATGCAAAACGCTAATGAAATTAATGATGAAGCTATTTCTGGATTTTTACTTGGAGCTCAAAAAGGAGCAGCGAAATGTATGACAACTGCTGCGTTGGAGACAACAAACCCTGTAGTTCGTCGCGTTGTTGCGGATAGTATTCCTAACTGTATTGAAATGGGATACGAATTATCCATTTATCAAAATAAACACGGCTATTATCAGGTGCCTCAGTATTCCCAACAGGATATGCAAACGATGCTGAATGCATTCGACACAACATCTAATCCCCTTCATTAAATAAGAACAGCACAAAAAAAGCGAACGAGCATGTCGTTCGCTTTTTCAGCTTTATAATACTTTTCCTAAAAACGCTTTCGTACGGTCGCTTTGGGGATTGCCGAATAGTTCCTCTGGAGACCCTTCTTCTACAATATAGCCCCCATCCATGAAGACTACTCGATCACCTACTTCACGAGCAAAGCCCATTTCATGTGTCACAACTACCATTGTCATCCCTTCAGCTGCTAGATTTTTCATAACATCTAGCACCTCTTTTACCATTTCAGGGTCAAGTGCTGAAGTTGGCTCGTCAAATAAAATAGCTTTTGGCTTCATTGCTAAGGCACGAGCAATCGCCACACGTTGTTGCTGACCACCTGATAGCTGCTCAGGATAATTATAGGCCTTGCTGTCGAGCCCGACCTTTTTTAAAAGCTCATGTCCTAAAGCTTCTGCGTCTGTACGATTCATTTTACGAATTTGCATAGGTGCCATCGTGACATTATCGATAACCGTCATATGCGGGAATAAGTTAAATTGTTGAAACACCATACCCACTTCAGCGCGAATTTCATTGATATTCGTTTTAGGATCATTAATTTTTACATTTTCAATATAAATAGCACCATCCGTTACTTCTTCTAACATATTGATGCAACGGAGAAATGTACTTTTTCCTGAACCAGACGGCCCAATAACACAGACAACTTGTTTTTCTTGAATTTCATAATCGATTCCTTTTAATACTTCAAGCTTGCCAAAGTATTTGTGTAGGTTTTCAATTTTTATCATCTAGCTTCCCGCCCTTCTACCTTAGCTTTACGAGGGACATAGCTATTGCTAAATCGTTTCTCGATAAATGCTACAATCTTCGTTACACCATATGTCAACACTAAATATAATAATGCTGCAACGATATACGGTTCCCAGAAGCGGAAGCTTGCACCAGCTACGACCTTACTAGCGTATAAAATATCTGGTGCTGCAATTACAGTTACGAGTGAAGAATCTTTTAATAATGCAATAAATTCATTGCCCAATGGCGGAATCATACGTCTAAATGCTTGAGGTAAAATGACCTTACGCATCGCTTGGTTATGCGTTAATCCAAGAGAGCGAGCAGCCTCCATTTGCCCTTTTGCAATACTTTGAATCCCTGCACGGAAAATTTCCGCATTATAAGCAGCACAGTTTAAAATAAGCGCTGTAATCCCTGATACCATATAACCTAAAGAATGACCAAAAATTGTTGGAATAACTGCTAAGTGAATTAACAAGATTTGTACAAGCATCGGTGTTCCACGGAATAAATCGATATATAGTTTAGATGGCCAATAAATCCATTTTTTACTCGATAATTTTCCAAGGCCTAAAAATAGTCCTAATAGAATACCGCCAAAATAACCACTAAGTGTCAAAATAAGTGTTACGCCAATACCTCGTATAAACATATCTCGGTAGTTCCAGACAATGTCCCAGCGTAAGTCAAAGATGTCCATCCGAAAACCCCATTCCCCTTTAAATTACAATTAATAAATGAGCTGTTAGCAAAGTTACTATGTTAGTAGCATCATTTCATTCATTTTTATTGAAAATCAATGCCTGTAATTTCTTTTAATTTACCGTTTTCTTTAATCTTTTTAAGACCTTCGTTTAATTTATCTAGCAATTCTTTATTCCCTTTTTGAACCATGAAGCCATAGTATTCTTTTTCGAATGCATCATCTTCAATTACTTTTAGTTTTTGATCTGGGTGAGCTTTGATATATTCATAAACTACTGCATTATCTCCGATAGCTGCATCAACATTACCATTTAGCATCTCTTGGATAGCGATTGGCTGACTTTCAAAAGCCATAATATTTGTACTTGCTTCCCCTTGTAGCTTTTTCGCTGCCATATGACCAGTTGCATTGATTTGTACAGATACTTTTTTATCTTTTAATTCATCAAGAGATTTAATCTTTGAATCTTCTTTCACAACAATTAATAACTGAGACTCATAATACGGTTCTGTAAAATCAAATGATTCTTTACGCTCTTCCGTAATTGTGATTCCAGAAGCACCGATATCTGTTTCACCGTTCTTAATTGTTTGGAACACTGGCTCCCATCCAATATTATTCCACTCAACCTCAAAGTCCATCTCATCTGCAATAGCTTGTAGAATATCGACATCAATCCCTACAATTTTCCCTGAATCGTCAACAGATTCAAATGGTGCAAAAGTTGCCTCAGTACCTACTTTGTAAACCTTTTTGCCATCTCCACCATCTTCTGAAGATGAGCTACCTGAAGATGCATCATCTTTTGTACCACAACCTGCAAGTGCTAATGTTAAAGCTGCAATAATCATCAGTAACATCCAACCTGTTTTTTTCATTGTATTTCCCCCTAGTTCGATAATTTTCCGAATTACGTATTATTTTTCGCAATTCGGAAATGTTAGACTATTAGGTCAATTATATTAACATTATAGTATTTAGACAACAACTTTTCGCATAAAATTAAATATTTTTTCATATAAATTTATAATAAATTCATATAATTTGAAAAAACATGTATAAATAACAAGAAAATTAACCTAAAACTAATATATATACAATAAGAACCATGCCAAATTTCGATAAATTTAGGCAAAAAAAAGAATCCCCTCAGATAGGATTCTTTTTTTTCGACTATTACTAGTCTCACGTACAGTATGTTCACTAAAAAATAATTTGGAGTTGTTGCTTTTTTGAAGGTTTGAAAGGAATAAATAGGGGAATAATGCCAACTAGGACAGTATTCCCTTTATTCTTCCTCTCGATCTCCAGTAAGCAGGCTGCTAAACTACTTATTAGGAGATGAGCTATAACAGTATATCAATTGATCAGTAAAATGGCGCCCTCGGAGGGAATCGAACCCCCAGTGCAAGAACCGGAATCTTACGTGTTATCCATTACACCACGAGGGCAAAAGACACAAAAAAAAAGTACTCACTCTAGGCTTACGAAAAGCATGATGTAGATAACCCTCATTTTTGAAGCATACCTGCAAAATAGTGTCCTGTACTTTAAACCTTATAACCTTAATCATTATACAAGCCTATCCTATATAATTCAACCATAGAATGCAAAAACAATTTATTTTTTTAATTTCACTTTAGCAGGGTTAATATTTGACCTTCCCTGACTATAATGTGTATGATAAGGATACAGCTGAAATACAAAGGAAAATTTTCAGCAAAGGTATTCGAATTTAGCTTTTTAAGGAGGATTTAACATGAATTTAATTCCTACAGTTATTGAACAAACTAGTCGTGGTGAGCGTGCATATGACATTTATTCACGTCTACTTAAAGACCGTATTATCCTTTTAGGAAGTGCTATTGATGACAATGTTGCTAACTCCATTGTCGCTCAGCTTCTTTTCCTACAAGCAGAAGATCCAGATAAAGATATCTCTCTTTATATTAACTCACCTGGCGGATCCATTACGGCTGGTATGGCTATCTATGACACAATGCAAATCATTAAACCACAGGTACAAACAATTTGTATTGGTATGGCTGCATCAATGGGTGCTTTCCTACTTGCAGCTGGAGAACCTGGTAAACGTTTTGCCTTACCAAATGCTGAAGTCATGATTCACCAACCTCTAGGTGGTGCACAAGGTCAAGCGACAGAAATTGAAATTGCTGCTAAACGTATTCTATTCTTACGTGAAAAATTAAATGGCATTTTATCTGAACGCACTGGTCAACCACTTGAAGTCATTGCAAGAGACACAGATCGTGATAACTTCATGACTGCTGAACGTGCAAAAGAATACGGTTTAATCGATCATATTATGCACCGTAGCGATAATAAATAAAAAAATAGAAGGCATCACAGAATTGCTCTGTGATGCCTTTTGTATTTAATGAATGTTAATCTTCATTTTCAATAATTGTTGCCAATGCTGTAACCGCTTGCTCAGCATCGTTACCTTCACTGCTTAAAGTCACTTCGGTACCTTTAGCAACTGCTAAGCTCATAACACCCATAATGGATTTGGCATTTACTTTTTTCTCATCTTTTTCTAGAAAGATATCAGCACTAAAACGATTTGCTTCTTGCACAAATAGTGCTGCTTGTCTAGCTTGTAGTCCTAATTTTAATTTAACCTGGACTCTTCTCTCAATCATTCTCAAAACTCCCCTTCACTACCGTTCATCTATTAGTTTTATCTTACCTTACTTACTGGCAAAAGAACAATAAGCGATTAGCATGACATTCATACCTGAAAAGTATGATAACTTAACCACCTATTTTTTCACCACGCCTTAATGCATCCGCAATCTCATCAATTTTTCTCAATCGATGGTTAACACCTGATTTACTAACCGTTCCACTAGATACCATTTCACCAAGCTCTTTTAATGTCACATCTTGGTATTCAACACGGAGACGTGCTATTTCACGAAGCTTCTCTGGTAGTTGATCAAGACCAATTGAATTTTCAATAAATCGAATATTCTCAACCTGCCGTAATGCTGCTCCAATGGTTTTATTTAAATTGGCAGTTTCACAGTTCACAATACGGTTGACACTATTACGCATATCTCGCAAAATCCGAACATCTTCAAATTTCATCATAGCCTGATGCGCTCCAACAATATTAAGGAAATCTGAAATTTTTTCTGCTTCTTTTAAGTAAGTTACAAAGCCTTTTTTACGTTCAATTGTTTTGGCATTGAGTTCAAATTCATTCATCAAATCCATTAATGCCTCACCATGTTCTTTATATAAAGAATAAACCTCTAAATGATAAGCCGATGTTTCTGGATTATTGACGGAACCTCCTGCTAAAAAGGCTCCTCTTAAATAAGCTCTTTTTTGGCCGCTCTTTTGAATGAGCTTTCTTGAGATAGTATGGTTAAATTGAAAGTCGTCTGAGATGATTTCTAAATCAATTAATAGCTCACGCGCTCCTTCTCTTACACGGCATATATACACATTATTTTTTTTCAATCGCATTTTCTTACGAACAAGTAATTCAACATTGTACGGATACAATTTTTTCATAATCGTATATAGTCTTCTGGCAATTGCAGCGTTTTCGGTTTGCACGTCTAAGCTTAGTTGTTTATTTGCAAAGGATAATGAACCATTCATACGAATTAGGGCAGAAACTTCTGCTTTCATACAATGATTGTCCGCTTCTATTTGTGTCAATTCTTTTTTTGTTTCAGAAGCAAAAGACATATCACGCCCCCCTTTCAATCATGATTTCTATGTATATGTTCATCTTACCATATACAATAAAGCCATTATGTTTCTATTATTGGTCCTCTTACTTTTTGATGGTAAATATCAGCATAATCTACCAGCCATTCTGCAACATTTGTAGCATTATGTCGAACCGTTCCATCTGGTCGAATTGTAGCAATGTCTCGTTTGATAACTTCTAAACCCATACTTTCAAGCTTTGCTACGTCAAATGTTACTGGTTCCGCTCTTTCTTCTTTATACAGTTCTTTTACAGGGTTAGGGAGTTCTTCATCATTTACTAAAATGGAATCGATAAAATCATGGCCAACATGCTTATGTATGGCTGTTACATGATCGCCTGCTGTATAGGAAATGGTTTCACCCTTTTGTGTCATTAAATTACAAACATATATTTTTCTTCCTTTAGCCTTAACAACTGCTTCACCTATTTCCTTAACAAGCAAATTCGGAATAATACTTGTATATAAGCTTCCTGGTCCTACTAAAATATAGTCTGCACGAAGTATTGCACGAATAGCTTCTGGCAACGGTTGCACATTTTCAGGTACTAAAAAAACGCGATTAATGCGTTTCGTCGCTGTCGGGATTTTTGATTCTCCCTCGATAATTGAACCGTCCTCAAGCACAGCATGTAGGGTGATTTTTTTATTAGCTGCTGGAATAACTCGACCATGAACTTTTAAAACCTTTCCCATCTCACTGATAGCATGATTGAAATCACCAGTAATATCAGTAAGGGCTGTAAGCATTAAATTCCCTAAGGAGTGACCTCGTAAGTCTTCAGATGCCGAAAAACGGTATTGAAACATTTGCTCTACAAGGGGCTCAATATCTGATAATGCTGCAATCACATTGCGTACATCACCAGGCGGTGGGATATCGTAATCATCACGTAAACGACCTGAAGATCCACCATCATCTGCTACTGTTACAATAGCAGTAATATCAAATGGGTGATGCTTCAGACCGCGAAGTAACGTGGAGAGCCCTGTGCCACCACCAATTACCACAAGCTTTGTTTGCTTTTTCCCCATTCACTCATTCCTTTCTACGATTAATATCACGATGCGTAATAACCGTATTTTCCTTGCCCGCAAAATATGCACCAAAAAATTCTGCTAATGTCACTGAGCGATGCTGGCCCCCAGTACAACCAAAAGCAATAACAAGCTGTGATTTACCTTCTTGTCGATAGAGAGGAATCATAAAGTCTAATAAATCCGTCAGTTTTTGTATAAGGATTTGCGTATCTTCCAACGCTAACACATAAGAAGATACCTCTGTTTGAAGACCCGTTTTTGGACGTAGCTCCTCCACATAGTATGGGTTTTTAAGAAAACGAACATCAAACACTAAGTCCGCATCAATCGGCATACCATGTTTAAAGCCAAAGGACATAATGTTAACGGTAAAAATAGTATCTGCCTCACTTGCAAATTCTTTTACGATTTTTTCACGTAATTGCTTTGGTTTCATGTTAGATGTGTTATAAACAAAATTGGCACGACCCTTTACTTCAGATAAAAGTATTCGTTCCTGTTTAATTCCATCTAGAGGTAAACCATTCACTGCTAATGGATGTGCACGTCTCGTTTCTTTATACCGTCTGACTAATGTGGCATCATCTGCATCTAAAAATAAAATACGAGCAACAATATCGCCTTCTTTTAGTATATGGTCTAATGCGCCAATTAGAGCATCAAAAAAGTCGCCTCCGCGCATATCCATTACTGCTGCAATTCGGGTACTGTTTTTACCAGAATCTCTTAATAAGGTTAAAAAAGTTGTAAGTAACGCAGGTGGTAAATTATCAATACAGTAATACCCTAAATCCTCAAAGCTTTGAATAGCTACTGTTTTCCCAGCCCCAGACATTCCTGTAATAATAACCAATTCATGTGTACTTTGTTGGCCTTCAACCACCACTGTCATGCAACTCCTTTATTGTTCTTTTGAAATTTGTATTTTCTGATGAAGTAATTCAAAATTCGTTGTATAGTCAAACGTGCCATACTGAATGCCTGATTGCGAAACAGCAAATTGTAAATTAGTTCGATCTCCTTCAGCCATTGGCAAATGTGCTAAATCCTCTACTGGGTGCCATGCAAGTTTGCCTTCTCTTGTTTCTTCGAATGGTACTCCATCTACATCCTTTGCAACAAATGTATAGAGCATCCATTCATCCACTACGTCATTGTTTTCTTTAATGATCATCGTATAAACACCCTTTAAATGAACATGTAAAGGTATGACGTTTGTCTCTTCTTGAAACTCTCGAATAGCAGCCTCGAAGATTGACTCGCCACTCTCCATTTTCCCTCCTGGAGCTACATACCAGCCTCGTCTTGGTTTCTGAAGTAATAATACTTTACCGTCTTTTACGGCAATTAAATTTGCAATTCTTTGCATAGGCACACCTCTAATCACTTTTGCATTCTACTCTTCATTATAACAAGACCTTGTAAGTTTTGTCCTCATTTACAACTCTTGTACGCAGACAATTAACAATTTAGTTCTATTCAAAGATAACCATTTCATCTTGGGCGAAATTTACGTTTATCGTGATATTATTATTTGATTTTTTACACATAAAAAAGTAGGTTGCTCCCACCTATTGGAGGCGGAAACAACCTACTAAACAAAATAAAAGGGGGATTGCTAATTACATTTTTATCATACACCTTTTATATGTCATTCAAGTTACAGCAATATTAAAACCACATTAAAATTGTATTTTTTTCCTTAAAATAGCCCTATTAGGCATTAATTTTCTCTAATAGCTCTTCTACATAATGTTGAACAGCTTGCGCGGCAATACTACCGTCACCAGTTGCTGTTACAATTTGACGAAGTGATTTTTCACGAACATCTCCAGCTGCAAAGATACCTGGAATTTTTGTTTCCATCGTTTCGTTTGTCAAAATATAGCCAGCCTCATTTAAAATACCTAATGACTCAAATGGTTTCGTTAACGGAAGCATACCTATATAGACGAAAACACCATCTGTAGCAAATTCAGATTCTGTACCATCGACAGTTGATCGTAGTGTTACACTGCCAACTTTACCATTCGCTTCATTGATTTCTTTTACAGTTGCATTCCAAATGAAATCAATTTTTTCATTGGCAAAGGCACGATCTTGGAGAATTTTTTGTGCACGTAATTTATCACGACGGTGGACAATTGTCACTTTATCAGCAAAGCGAGTTAAATAAACACCCTCTTCAACAGCTGAATCTCCGCCACCTACGACAACTAGATTTTTTTGTTTAAAGAATGCTCCATCACATACTGCACAGTAGCTGACACCACGGCCACCAAGCTCTTTTTCACCAGGCACACCCATTTTTTTATACTCAGCACCAGTGGTGATAATAATGGCACGTGTTTTATATTCTTTTGCACCTGATTTAATTGTTTTATATTCTTCTCCATCGATGATTTCCGTTACATCACCATAGGCATATTCAGCACCAAATTTTTTAGCATGCTCAAACATTTTTGTAGAAAGCTCTGGTCCTAAAATTGTCTCAAAACCTGGGTAGTTTTCTACTTCTTCTGTGTTTGCCATTTGTCCACCAGGAATGCCACGTTCAATCATTAAAGTAGACAAATTTGCACGAGATGTATAAACAGCGGCAGTCATCCCAGCAGGACCTGCACCAATAATTACTACATCATAAATTTTTTCTTCCGACATAAATACTTCCCCCTAAACAGAATACTTTTTATCTTCATTCAACCAATACATATAACGTCATCTATAGAAGAAGATCAATGACGCTAAGGAAAAATTGGTGATAGCGTTAGTATGTTCATCGTATGTGAAAGTATAAAGTTATTCAACTATGTTGCTCACACATTAATCATGACTGTTTGGCAAAAACGTTAAGATTTCGTCAATATACTTTGATAAAGTAGATACAGAAACTCCATATTGCTGCGCAATTTCCTTTTTTGTCACTTTAAGCATTTGTGAAGATCTGAATAAATAATCATTTGCTCCTGCAATTGCTGTTGGATTTGTAAAACGATAATTTTCTATTAAAGCTTGTTCACATAGCACAAACCACATTTGAAACAGCGGTACAATTAATGATGATAGCTTTCCATATTGTTCTAATAAAATTTCTGAGACCTGTACTGATCGTAAAAAGCTTGCTTCTACTTTATTTTTCTTATCAAATTCATGTCCAAGTGCATAAGCTAAAAACAATTTTTCAAAAGAGCCTAATTGTTCAATATTAATCCATTTCGGATGGGCGATAATTTCTTGCTTATGCGCTGTACCTTTCAGTAAAAATAAACCAAAAATGCGCTCACTCGTATAAGTGCTCTCTAATTTTTCAACGATAAAATCACGATCATGCTCCAATGCATCAAGTCCAAATTCATTTTCTTGTTGGCGCCAAGGTTCGAAGCCCTCTTTGTCTGGGTCTAGCTCTAGAAGCTGATCCCACGCACTTTTCGAAATCTCCTCATGTCCTGAGAAATAAGCAGCATGTGACAGCCAAAAGTAAAATCCTGCATCTCCTACATAGCCTCTCTTTTGCATGCTGCGCAACCATTTATAGGCTAATTCATATTGGCTGATTAAGGCTAAGGTAGCACCAAGTTTATAACGATGCTCCCAAGTATAGGGTTGAATTTTAACAAGAACATTTAACAGTTCTTGTAAATCATCTTCATTTTTTTCATAATACGCAATTACCGTTAAATTGCATAATGCATGTAGATTGCCCTTATTTTCACGTAGCACTGTATGCAAGAGAGCCTTTGCTTGCTCTTCTTCTCCAACATAAAAATAAGCGAGTGCTAGATTATTATAGGCTGACCAAAATGCTGGTCGATCTTCAATTAAATCTTCTAAAATAGTAATAGCTTCAGGAAAATCTCCCTTTTCCATACAACGACGAGCTTGCTCCTGACGATATAAATCCTCACCAGAGCCTTCAAGCTCTTCAAAATCATCTTGCTCAAAAGCGACAAACTCTAATATTTCTGCTGCTTCATCGGCATAAGCACCCTCAGGTTCTAGCTTTAAATATTCTTCTGCAAAGCGTTTTGCATCATGCATGATTCCTACACACCCTGATACTTCTGCCATGTAAAATATGATTTCTGGATTATCTGGATCAATTTGATAGGCGCGACGAAGTAGGTCATACGCTTCCTCAAAACGTTGACCTTCTAACTCTACTATGGCTAACTGCAAGATAATCATTGGATCGTCGGGACTTAAATCTACCGCACGCTGTAAATATTTATAGGCTTTATTCATTTGTCCACTGTTCATTGCTTGAATTGATTTCTTATAATAATAGTCGCCTGTTGGAATGAACGACACTATATTCGATTGAGTCTCATTTTGACGTTTCTTTTCCAATATATTTCCTCCGAAACAAGAAATAAGGAACGTATTCTACGTTCCTTTACACAGTAACTCCTATTATACCACACAATCAATAATATGCTGTTATTTCTCCTCGTGACGTTTTTCCAACACATGCAGAACATCATAAATGCTTACTTTTTGTTCTTGTAATAATACGAGTAGGTGATAAATTAAATCAGCTGCCTCCCATTTTACTTCCTCAGCATCTCGGTTTTTGGCACCAATGACCACCTCTGTTGCTTCTTCCCCAACCTTTTTACAGATTTTATCAATGCCCTTATCAAATAAATATGTAGTGTACGCTCCTTCTGGCATTTCCTGCTCTCGCTTTTCGATGACACGAGCAAGTTTAGAAACGATGTCCACAGAACCTACCTTCTCTTTTTGCTGAATAACCTCAGTGAAGCAAGAAATTGTCCCATTATGACATGCTGGCCCTGTCGGTAGAACCTCCACTATTAAAGCATCTTGATCGCAATCCGCTTTGATTGAAACCACCTGTTGTGTATGGCCACTTGTTGCTCCCTTATGCCAAAGCTCTTGACGGGAACGAGAATAAAACCAAGTTTCCCCTGAGTCAATTGTTTTAGCTAATGACTCCTTATTCATATAAGCTACTGTTAATACCTCTTTTGTATTGGCATCTTGTACTACAGCTGTAACAAGACCTCTCTCATCAAATTGAATGTTCTCTATCATCTTACTGCCACTCCTTTTTCACGTAAGTATTCCTTTACTTGCGCTACACTTGTTTCTTTATAATGGAAGATAGAGGCTGCTAGTGCAGCATCTGCATCTACCTCTTGTGCTAATACTTCGTAAAAATGTTCGGCATGTCCCGCTCCACCACTAGCAATCACAGGGACTGTCACAGCTTCACGCACTGCTTTGGTTAAGGCTAAATCAAAGCCTGATTTTTCTCCATCTTGATTCATACTTGTTAATAAAATCTCACCAGCTCCTAAGCGGACAGCCTCTTTGGCCCACTCAATGGCTGACCAAGAGGTTTTGTTGCGACCACCATGCGTATAAACCATCCATGTGCTATCTTCCTCACTATAGCGAGCATCGATTGCTACAACAATACATTGTGCGCCAAAGTAATCAGAGCCTTCCTGTATAAGGGCAGGTCTTTCCAGCGCGGATGTATTCACTGAAACTTTATCGGCACCTGCTCGTAAAATACGCTTCATATCATCCAACGTACGAATACCTCCGCCAACAGTAAAGGGTATGGCAAGCGTAGCCGCTGTTTGACGAACCACATCTACCATCGTTTCTCGACCTTCATGTGATGCAGAAATATCTAAAAATACAAGCTCATCTGCTCCTTGTTCATCATAGAACTTCGCAAGCTCCACTGGATCTCCTGCATCTCGGATAGAGACAAATTGTATACCTTTTACAACACGACCTTCTTTCACATCAAGACATGGAATAATACGTTTTGTTAGCATGCCTTCACACCTTCCAACCATTGCTCTAATAAATAAACACCTAATTCCCCTGATTTTTCAGGGTGAAATTGCATGCCAGTCACAGAACCATTCATCACAATACCAGGTACTTGAATGCCGAAGTAATCAGCATAGGCAACAAGCTCTGATTCTACGATATCTGTTGCATAAAAGGAGTGAACAAAATAGACATGCTTCGCTGATACTTCATTGTGTAACCATGCAGGACGATTTGTCACAATTAGTTCATTCCACCCCATATGCGGTACTCTGTATGCTTGGCCCTCTTGGCTACCACTAAAGCGTTTAATACACCCCTTGAAAAACCCTAGCCCTTTTGTTGGGGTTACTTCATCACTTTGCTCGAATAATAATTGCATACCTAGACAAATTCCTAAAAGTGGACGGTTTTCTCTTTGTGCCTTCTGTAAATATTGATCTAAGTTTGTTTCAGCTAAACGCTTTCTGGCATCAGGGAATGCACCCACCCCTGGTAATAAAAGTGCGTCAGCTGTATCTAATGCCTTCTCATCAGCAGTTATAATAACTTCACAGCCTAGCCTTTTTAATGCCTGCTCCACACTAAATAAATTACCCATTCCATAATCAATGACACCTATTTTCACGTCAACAGCCCCTTAGTCGATGGTACGCCTTTAACACGCGGGTCAATTTCCACTGCGGCATCAATCGCACGTGCTAATGCTTTGAAAATTGCCTCAATAATGTGATGTGTATTCTGTCCATAAGGTACAATTACATGAACATTCATCCTTGCCTCAAGGGCAAATTTCCATAAAAATTCATGCACTAATTCTGTATCAAACGTTCCTACTTTTTCTTTTAATGCTGGCACACGGTACTCTAGATGAGGTCGATTCGAGCAATCGACCACTACCTGAGCTAGTGCGTCATCCATCGGTACAAAGGCGTTACCATAGCGTTTTATGCCTTTCTTATCACCAAGTGCTTCTCGAACAGCCTGTCCTAATACAATACCAAGGTCCTCTGTTGTATGGTGATCATCAATATAAGTATCGCCATTTGCATGTATTATGCCGTTAAATAGTCCATGCTTAATAAATAAGTCAAGCATATGGTCCATAAACCCCACGCCTGTTTGGATATCTGCCTTGCCTTCACCATCTAAATCAATTGCTACAGAAATTTGCGTTTCATTCGTTGTACGCTCTATCTTTGCATATCGTTTCTTTTCTGTCATCGTCCTATTCCTTCTCCCATCCACGTGATTCCACTGCACGAGCATGGCCCTCTAAGCCTTCCATACGCGCTAAACGTGCAATTTTTGGTGCGTTGTCTCTCCAGGTTTTTTCACTATAGTAAACAATACTTGATTTTTTCACAAAATCATCAACATTTAAGCCACTTGCAAAACGAGCCGTACTATTAGTTGGAAGTACATGATTGGTCCCTGCAAAATAATCACCAACTGGCTCAGAACTATACCGACCTATAAAAATACCACCAGCATGTCTTATTTGCTCAGCTAACGCCTCCGCATTTTCCATCACAATTTCTAAATGCTCCGGTGCTAATGAATTAATGGCTTCCACTGCATCTGCCAATGTTTCAGCTACATAAATTACCCCAAATTTCTCTATGGAAGCACGAGCTACTTCTTGACGCGGTAAGTTCAGCAGCTGCTTCTCTACTTCCTCAGCTACTTTTTTGGCTAATTGCGCTGAGGTTGTGACAAGAATTGAACAAGCTAGTGGATCATGCTCTGCTTGTGATAAAAGGTCTGCAGCAATTTCATCAGGATAGGCTGTGTCATCAGCCAGCACAGCAATTTCACTCGGTCCCGCAATCATATCAATGGCTACTTCTCCAAATACCTCTCGTTTGGCAAGTGCCACATAAATATTTCCTGGACCTGTTATTTTATCGACTGGGGGAATTGTTTCCGTGCCATAGGCAAGTGCTGCTATTGCTTGTGCCCCACCAACTTTATAAATCTCATCAATCCCTAAAAGGTGAGCCGCCACAAGTACACCTGCTGGTAGTTTCCCATTTGGCCCTGCAGGTGAAGTAATAACAATACGTTTCACCCCTGCAACCTGCGCTGGTATTACATTCATCAAGACTGATGAAGGGTAGGCAGCTGTACCACCTGGAACATATAGTCCTACTGCATCTAAAGCTGTTACCCGTTGGCCTAACCAAGAACCATCTCCCAGTTCTAGGTGATACCCTGAACGTATCTGTTGTTCATGATAAAAACGAATATTTTCTGCTGCTTCCGCTAAGTCCTTATATAGTTGAGGATCGAGTTCACTTACTGCTTCTTGTATTTCTTCTTCAGAGACACGTAAATTTTTAGGGACATAGCCATCCCATCGCTCAGTATAGGTGCGTAACGCCGCATCTCCCTGTGTCTTAACATCCGAAAGCACTTGTCGTACAACTTTTATTTGTTCTTCATTTCCTCCTTCAAGTGGTCTTTTTAAGGAAATGCCTTTTTCAAGCTTTGTTATTTTCATAGGATTAATCCCCTTTAGTCCTTCATATGTAGCTACAAATGATTACTTTTTCTGCTCATTTACACATTTCTTTAACCGCCTCACAAGATCAATAATACGCTCACCTTTCATACGATAACTTACAGGATTTGCAATTAATCGAGAAGAGACAGCAGTAATAAATTCATATTCTACTAAGCCGTTCTCTTTTAATGTACGACCAGTAGAAACAATATCGACAATTCGATCAGCTAAGCCAATCATTGGTGCTAATTCAATAGAACCGTTGAGCTCGATAATTTCCACTTGCTCTCCAATGCCTTTGTAGTACTTCATGGCAATATTCGGATATTTCGTAGCAATTCTAGGCGCAATCTCATTCATGGAGGTGTTTGGTAGGCCTGCAGAAGCGATATAGCAATTACTAATTTTCAAATCAAGTAATTCGTGCACTTCTCGCTGTTGCTCTAACAAAACATCCTTACCAGCAATACCAATATCAGCAACACCATGTTCAACATAGACAGGAACATCCATTGGCTTTGATAAAATAAAGCGAATTTTTTCCTCTGGTATTTCAATCATTAATTTACGTGACATTTCTACTTCTTCTGGTAAATTAAAACCTGCCTCTAACAACATTTGATATGCCTCTTCAAAGATTCTTCCTTTGGGCATTGCAATCGTTAATTCATTCACCGCCAACTTCCTCCTGTCCAACTACCACCACTTCTGTAAAGTATGCTAAAAAGGCCGCCTCATCGACTAGACTACTACGTAACTGCAAAGTAGCTAATTTTCCTGCTGCTCGTAAATTTTTAACCTTTAGTAAAGCTTCCTCAAATTGTTCTTCTTCAAAAAGAACAACTGTTGCTTCCTGTCGTTTCACTGATTGCCCGTTTAATGTTTCTAATAAACGATCCACACGAATACTAAATCCTGTAGCACCAACCTTTGAACCAAAAACTTCTAACAAGCCATCATAACGACCACCATTTCCTAATAAAAAGCCACTTCCCACAGCAAATACTTCAAATAGCATACCCGTGTAATAACTCATATGACTCGAAAGTGTGAAATCGAAAGCTACATAATCAGCTAAATCAGCCATTTCAAGTAGTTGAGCAAGTTGTTGCATATATTCTAATGCATCATTTTTGCGGACATATTTTTCAATATCTCGTATATCTCTGACATTCATGGCTTCTTCAATAAATTGTAAGAGGGCATCGGATTTAGCTTTAGGCAGATCAAATGACTCTACTGCTTCTTCAAACCCTACGTAATTTCGTTGGACAAGCAATGTTCTAAGCGTTGTTTGCTGTTCGATACTCTCTGTGTAATCTTGTAAAATGCAATTTAATATACCAGCATGTCCAATTGTGATTTTAAACTCTTCCAATTTAAAATGCTTTAATAGCTCCATTGCCGTTACAATGACTTCTGCATCGGCAAAAACTGATTGATCACCTATTAACTCAATCCCCATTTGATCAAACTCAGCAGGCCTGCCTCCCTCTGCTTCCTGAGCCCGAAAAACGCTTGCAAAATAGGCAAGACGTAGTGGGATCATTTCCTTTAATAGTTTCGATGTAGCTACTCGAGCAATCGGTGTAGTCATGTCAGGTCGCAGCACTAACGTATTTCCTTGGCTATCCACTAGCTTAAATAAATGAGCATCAGCAATCGCTGAAGCCTTCCCTACTGTATCGAAATACTCCACCGCAGGCGTTTTAATAAACTCATAACCCCTTTTATATAAAAAGTCTCTGCCCGCATGTCTAACTGCTTCAACTTTCTCATAGATTTGCGGGAATGTATCGCGCATTCCAAGTGGCTTTTCAAACATTTTTATCGACGACATATGGACACTTCCTCACATTTCACTTTAATTCACTAGAGTATTAGAGAATTAGATTATGAAAGAATTTTAACTTATTTCATTAATACAGTCAACGATATCCTTATTAATTATCGAAATCTTTAAATACTTATTATTCTGTTAATTATACACATTGAATTGCAAAGACTTCCAAAAAAAGCATGACTCATTTTACTTATAATTTGACAAAATACTTTAGTGACAATGAGAATATGTCTAAATTGTGACAAACCAATTTTTAATCACTTTAAGTATTCGCTAAAAATTGATAATGAATCTCTCTTAACAAATCATTGATAAAAATAAAGAGTTTTCAATAGAGTATTCTCAATATCGAAAACCAATAATTATATCTATATAATTATTTTTAAGCAATCACTTAAAATGATTCTCAATCTCATTATCATCAATAATACTTTTATATCAACACATTTATTGATTATTACTCTCATTCTATTTTACTTTTTACATTTCAAAAAACTTAATATAGAATAGCATTAATAACAAAAAGAACCACATACACTACGCATTGGAGGGATTTATTATGGCATGTCCATTCGTACAAATTAGTGAGCAAATGATCGTTAGTATTTGTAAAGGCGAGTTTTATCCTGGTGACAAGGTAACACTTCACACAATTGAAGACATTGATGGGACTGCAATTAAATCAACTTTTGTTGAAACAACTTGCTTAGGTGATCATGACACTTGTGAATTCAAATCAGATTATGACGCAGCTCATGCTTAAACAGTAAAAGCTACTCCAAAAACTAGTGTTTTTGGGAGTAGCTTTTTATGCAAAAAACTCACGAAGTATATCACTATACTACGTGAGTTTTTATTATTTCTTTGGTGTACACCACTCTACAGCCTCATTACGTTTGCGCTCAGCCATTTGTTCAGCAGTATATATTATTCGCATTGGATTACCCCCTGCTAAACAGCCTGCTGGCACATCCTTATGTACAAGAGTGGCAGCTGAAACAATGGCACCATCACCAATTGTTACACCTGGTAAAATAGTTGTATTTGCCCCTATCATTACTTCTTTTCCGATATGAACATCACCTAAGCGATATTCCTCTATTAAATATTCATGCGCTAAAATGGTTGTATTAAAACCAATCACAGTATTGTCTCCAATGAAAATACGTTCAGGAAACATGGTATCTGGCATGACCATTAAGGCTAATGACGTTTGCTTACCAATAGTCATGTTTAAAAAAGTACGATATAGCCAGTTTTTCACACGTAAAAATGGTGTGAAGCGTCCAACTTGAATGACAATGAAACACTTCATCACCTTCCAAAAGGACACCGTGTCATAGATATTCCAAAGTGAATTGGCTCCTTCGACACGGTAACGTTCTGTCTTACGCGCCATCTACCTTACCCCTCTTTCACAATATCAAATAAATCTGACATATGCTGCAACATATATTCTGGTTGATACTGCTGTAAGTAAGCCTCTCCCTTAATTGCCCAAGCAACACCCGCTGCTCTTACACCAGCACGATGTCCAGCTTCAATATCGTGCGAATTATCACCAATCATAATCGCATAGTCTTTTTCTATCCCTAATCGTTCCAACGCAAGCAATACTGGCTCTGGATCAGGCTTCACATTGTTCACATCATCTGTACCAATACGCACATCAAATAGATGCGTTGCACCAAGAATAGCAAGTCCACGATCGATGGTCTCATTACGTTTCGTCGAAACAATAGCCAATTTTATACCTTGAGCTTTTAACTGCTCTAGAGTTGACACAACATCAGGATATTGGCTGACTAGGTCATCATGGTGTGCAATATTCCAAGCGCGATACATCTCTATCAAATCGTCTTCTTCACCTGGTGCAATGTCATTAAATGTCTGTTTCAATGATGGACCAATGAATTTCAGGCAATCTTTTGGCGAATATTGCCCGGGAAATCGCTCATTTAATACATGCATAAATGTTTGAATGATTAAATCATTTGTATTTAGTAAAGTCCCATCGAAATCAAATAGTAGTGCCTTAACAGCCATCTTTTACAACCCCTTATTTATTATCCAAGTATTTTACGGCTGGTTTCACCTTTATTCTACGATAAATAATTGCACCTAGACCAACTACAATACCGATAATGGATACAACCTGTGCTGAACGTAAATCTCCCACTAAGTAAAGGCTATCTGTGCGCATTCCTTCGATATAGAAACGTCCAATTGAATACCAAATTAAATAGCTAAAGAATATTTCTCCACGATGTAAGTTCACTTTACGCAAAACTAATAGAATAATAAGCCCAATTAGGTTCCAAATCGATTCATATAAAAAAGTGGGATGAACATATGAACCTAATTCTTCAATATACATTTGATTAATAATCCAGTCTGGTAGCATTAGGTTTTCTAAAAATGCTTTCGATACCTCGCCACCATAGGCCTCTTGGTTCATAAAGTTGCCCCATCGACCAATAATCTGGCCGATTAAAATACTAGGTGCTGCAATATCTGCTACTCGTAAAAAGCTTACATTTTTTATACGAGTATATATGTAAGCAGTGGCAAATGCCCCGATGAGTGCACCATGGATGGCAATACCACCATTCCATATCTCTATGATTTTGCCTGGATTTTCGCTATAGTAATCCCATCGCATTGACACATAGTAAATACGTGCACAGATAATGGATATAGGAACTGCCCATAATAATAAATCTGCAAGAAAGTCTTCAGGCAGACCTCGCTTAACGGCCTCTCTTTGCCCAACAACATAAGCTAAAATGATTCCCGACACAATCAGCAATCCATACCAACGAACTGGAATTGGTCCTAAATGAAAGGCAATCGGGTCAATTTGCAATAGTAATAAATCCATCTTCTACTCCTCTCAATATGTCATGAACAATGTTGTTCGCTTTTTAATCGTCTAACACATCATTTGATGAAATCACTTCATCTAAACGTCTTGAAAATTCCTCTGCCGCATTGACGCCCATTTTCTTTAAACGATAGTTCATCGCTGCCACTTCAATAATAACGGAGACATTGCGTCCAGGTCTTACTGGAATTGTTAGTTTTGTTAGTTCCGTGTCAATTATTTTCATTTTTTCTTCTTCTAAGCCCAATCGATCATAAACTTTTTGTGGATCCCATATTTCGAGCTCAATGATGAGGGTAATACGTTTATAGGGGCGTACTGCACTTGCACCAAAGAGTGTCATAATGTCAATAATGCCGATGCCTCGTATTTCCAATAAGTGCTCTAACAAAGGTGGAGGGCTTCCAATTAATAGGTTTTCTGATTCTTGACGAATTTCAACACAATCATCAGCAACTAAACGATGACCCTTTTTTACAAGCTCAAGTGCTGTTTCACTTTTACCTACGCCGCTTTTACCGATTATAAGCACTCCAATGCCATACACATCGACAAGTACACCATGTGCTGCTGTCATTGGAGCTAAGCGCCCCTCTAAGTAGTTCGTCAATCTACTCGAAAATTTGGTTGTTGTCATATGTGTTTTAAACACAGGTACATGCTTTTCGTTTGAGGCCTGAATAAGCTCCTCTGGTACTTCTAAATCTCTAGAAATAATAATAGCAGGTGTATCCTGTGAACAAAGTAAACGCATACGCTCAAGCTTAACATCCGCTGGGAGCATTTCAAAAAAGGAAAGTTCAGTCTTGCCAAGCAATTGTACACGATTTGCTGGATAATGAGTAAAGTATCCTGCCATCTCAAGCCCTGGTCTTGAGATATCACTTGTCACAATTGTCCTGCCTATTCCTTCTTCACCAGCTAATAACTCTAATTTAAATTTCTCCATAACATCTCTTGTTAATACTACGACCAATGAAAAAGCCTCCAATCAATGGATAAGGTTCATCTTATTTTAGCATGTCTATGTGTAAAAGAAATGTATTTACTCTCAATACAGCGTTTACTTGCACTAAAAAAACTAGCGGCTCTCCAGCCCGCTAGTTTTTAAAAAGCAATTATTTTTGAGTTGCTAACCATTTAGCAACAGCTTCAGCATCTGCACCTTTTACTAATCCTGCAGGCATGCCGTTTTTACCATTATTTATAATATCTAAAATTTCTGATTCAGACAAACGTGAACCTACATCATTTAATGCTGGACCATTTGCACCTTGTAGCTCGCCACCATGACAAGTAACACAAGATTTCATCGCTATTGCTTCGCCATCTGGCTCTGTAGCAGTTTCATTACCATTATTAGATGCAGTTTTATCTCCGCCGCCACATGCTGCTAAGAAGATTGCTGATCCGAACACTAATGTTAACATTGCTTTTTTCATTAGTACCCCTCCTCATAATAAATATCTTACGCCGCCATTATACCAAAATTATGCACGTTTGAAACCTTCTCCTAATACCTCATATGCATCAGAAACGATAACAAACGCTGATGGGTCAACGCTTTTAATGAGTTGTTTCAGCTTTGTGAATTCTGTTTGATAAACAACAACCATCAGAACTGGTCGTGCTTCTCCTGTATACCCTCCAATTGCTGGTAACTTCGTTACACCACGATTAATTTCAGCATAAATGGCTTCCCTTACCTCATCTTGTTTCAATGTAATGATATAGACCATTTTAGACTGACTAAAACCTAGCTGAATAATATCAATCGTTTTTGTGGTAACATAAAGTCCAATCAGAGCATACAAACCTTTTTCTAAGTCAAAAACAATTGCTGCACTAATTGCGATAACGCCATCTATTAACAGCACACTTGTTCCAAGCGACAATCCTGTAAACTTCGTAATGATTTGCGCCAGTAAATCAGTGCCACCAGTTGAAGCATTCCCCTTAAAGACCAGTCCTATTCCTAGGCCAACAACAATTCCACCAAAAAGAGCGCCCAATAAAGGATTATCGGTCCAAGGTTCCCAGCTATTTGTTAATAAGACGATAAAAGGTAATGTAATTGTCCCAATAAAGGATTTTATTCCAAATTTTTTGCCCAATAATAAAACACCAGCAATAAAAAGCGGAATGTTAAATGCATACTGAACAATTCCCGGATTCCAACCAAATAAACCATGCAAAATCGTACTTATTCCACTTACCCCACCTGAAGCGACTTGATTTGGTAATAAAAAGACATTAAAACCAATAGCAATTATTGCCGCTCCTACAATGACATACACATACTCCACAATGCTATCTCTCACATCATGTTTCATTTCCCCACGCCCACTTCAACTATCAGAATTTTTTAAAGACGAGATGATTATAGCAAATACTTTTAGCATTGAGAACTTCATCATGATGAAGGGATACTAGATTGAGGAAGGTATAAAATAAGCTATCTTACAGTATTCAATAAGATAGCTTTTGTTGATTTGGTTTAAAATGATTTTTCTGCCCATTCGATGGCTTCATAATATAAAAGATCAATGTCAACTAACTGAATATTCAACTGTACAGCTAGCTCTTCTAATCGTGGCCAATCAAGTTTACTTAACGCAATACTAAACTCCAAATATGGGGTCATTTCCGTTTCAAAGCCTAAAATGGTATTCGTAATAGCCTCTGAGAATGGTAGCTGCTGTAAAATAACATTCATCGGTCTTTGAAGTAATGTGTCAATTAGAGAAAACATGCCGACTAAAAAATATTCTGAGAAATTCTTTTTATAAGCAAGCTTAGCTAGTTTTTCACAAACCTTAGCTCGGAATAAAGACGTACACATCACTTCTTTAAAAAGATCAGAATCAGCATCAATATCAATTTCACGCATGGCCAATAAATAAATCCATTTTCGTAAATTGGATACGCCCAATAACACAATCGCTTGCTTGATGGAGCGCACTTTAGATTTAGAACGTTTAGATGAGTTATTAATCATTTGCAATAATTTATATGTCAATGAAATATCACGTTCAATATTTTCCGCTAACAAATGAATATTTGGTTCTTCCTCTTTTAGTAAAGAGATAATGTGAATATATTGAATCGCATTTGCTGGAATGTCTGTTGCTCGTATTATTTGCGGTTGTTCAAAAAAATAACCTTGAAATAGCACATAGCCTGAGGATTTAGCGACTTCAAATTGATGACGCGTCTCTACCTTTTCAGCGAGCAATTGAATATGTGGAAATTTCTCCTTAACTTTATTTTCAATTTCCATTCTTTTTACGATGGAAGAAGCTAAAAAATCCACCTTAATATAATCAATTTGTTCAAATAATTCATCATAAACTTCCACCTGATCATCCATCATAAAATCATCCAAGGCAATTTGAAACCCCTGTTTTTTTAGCTCAATTACACGCTCCACTAATTGAGAGGTAAGTGGAACATCCTCTAATATCTCAATCACTACCTGTGAGGGATTTAAAAATTCATGTATAGAGCTCATCAATAAGTTTTCAGTAAAATTAACAAAGCCAGGCTTACCTTTCGTTACCTCTTCAAAACCAATTGAAAGAAATGAGTTCACAAGTACATCAATCGTTGCTGCATCTGAATCGACCATTGGAAAGGCATTTACATTTTTGCTACGGTATAACAATTCATATGCAACGACTTGCTCATGAAGATTAAATATAGGCTGTCTGCCAATGAATACTTCCATTCCATTGCCCCCCATTTCTCCATTTTCTAGTAATTTATAGTATAACATTTTTTACGACCTGATGCTTATACTTCAAGCTAACTTAACATGCCAACTTTGCTTTTTCAGCAAATAATAAAGAAAGGACAGTCCCTGTGATGATGAATCACTTAAGGACTGTCCATATTATTTACCGACTTTGGATTTTATTGCACCGATCACTGCAGGCACAACTGATATAAAGATAATCAGAATCAGTACAACTGAGAAGTTATCTTTAATAATTGGAATATTCCCAAAGAAGTAACCTAATAACGTACAACTGAATACCCATAAAATTGCACCAAAAATATTATAAAATAAGAAATAACTATATTTCATTTTACTTGCACCCGCCACAAACGGGATAAATGTACGAATAAATGGCATGAAACGTGCGATTACGATCGTTTTCCCACCATGTGTATTAAAGAATTTTTCAGCTGCTTCCATACGCTCTTTCTTAACAACTCTACCGAGGAGGCTCTTTGGCGGAATAGATGTCCCTACCTTATGTCCAATATGATAGTTCATCGTATCTCCCAAAATAGCTGCTGCTAAAAATACAGGGATTAAAATCCACATATCGAATGCGCCCATTGCCGCAGCTAATGTTCCACTTGCAAATAACAAGGAATCACCAGGTAAGAATGGGAAAATAACAACCCCTGTTTCTACAAAAACAATCGCAAATAAAATAAGATAGCTCCAATTACCAAAATCACGAATAATTTCTTCTAAATGCACATCGATATGCACAATAAAACTTATTAACTCCTTAATGAGTTCTAACATGTTTTTGTATGCTCTCTTTCAATAGTATTTTTACCTAAAAGCTTTGACGTGGCTTCACCTCAAAGGGTTCCAGTTTTGTACGTCTTTTTACATTACTTCCTCACTATATGACAAGCTCTTGAAAAGTATGTAGAAGATTTCACAAGTTTGATTTTATCACTTACAGACATCTACTCTCAACTGATTTTACTATTATACGAATAATGTACAAAAAAAGAGCTACCATTTTTCAATAGTAGCTTTTCTCGTTTAAACTTTTTCTTTTAATGAGCGTCTTAGTATTTTTCCTGTTGTGTTTTTTGGTAGTTCATCCAGTATTTCAATTACTTTCGGAACCTTATACTTCACCATATGTTTAGCACAATAGGATAGTAGATCGTCTGTTGTAGTAGCAGCCACTTCTTTCAACACAACGTAGGCATGTACAGCTTCCCCTAAGTTAGGGTCTGGGAAGCCTACCACCGCTGCCTCTACAATATTATTATGGGCAAACAGCACTTCCTCCACTTCCCGAGGATAAACATTAAAGCCCCCTACAATAATCATATCCTTTTTACGATCGACAATGTAAAAATACCCTTCTTCATCTACCTTTGCTAAATCTCCTGTATAGAGCCAGCCGTCACGAATCGCCATCGCCGTTTCTTCAGGCATTTTATAGTATCCCTTCATCACATTTGGACCACGTACAATTAGCTCTCCAACTTCGCCCACAGGTACTTCCTGACCATTAACATCAACAACTCTATTCTCGACATTGCTAATGGATGTTCCAATAGAGCCAGCTTTACGATCACGATCTAATGGGTTAAAACATGTCACAGGTGAAGCTTCGGATAAGCCATAGCCCTCTGACACACGCACATTAAATTTCTGTTCGAAATTATGTAATAGCGCAACAGGCAAGGAGGCACCACCTGAAATAGCTAAACGAATTGTCGAGAAATCTTCAGGATTGCCCTCAGGTAATTGGTACAAGAAATTATACATAGTAGGAACACCAGCAAATACCGTTGCTTTTTGCTCTCGTGCTAAAGCGAAAATTTCGCTAGGGCTAAAGCGTGGTGCAAGTAAAACTGTTGCCCCACTTAATAAAGGCGCATTCACCACTACCGTTAAGGCAAATACATGGAATACAGGTAGTGTCGCAATAACACGGTCCTCTGCATTAATGCCTAAATAATGCGCAACATCACGTGCATTTGAGTACACATTGCCATGTGTCAGCATGGCTCCCTTTGGACTACCTGTAGTTCCTGAAGTATATAAAATAATAGCATTGTCATCCTCTGCAACTTCAACAGGTTGTAAAGATTGAGTGGTTTTGGCGATTACATGTGTAAATAAATGTGTTTTTTCTTGTGCTTGTGGTGATAAAGCTGCCACTTTTTCCGCTATATCTGGTGTGGTTTCACAAACTATAAATGTTTTTACCTGTGGAAATGCTTGTACACCTTTTTCAACCAAGGGTAGCAACATATCCAGAGCAATGACTGCTTTTACATCTCCATTATGCAAAATGTAAGAAATTTCATCCGGTGTATAGATTGGATTAACAGGTATTGCTGTTGCCCCTAAGCGCATTGTTGCATAGAGTGCAATTAAGTAGTGTGGCGTGTTGCCGAGTAAAAACGCCACATGATCCCCTTTTTCAACGCCTAAATCTTGTAATCCTTTTGCAAAGCGGCCAACTGTATGCTCAAATTCCCCGTAAGTCGTATCTTTCCCCATAAAATGATACGCCACTTTTTCAGGTTGTTCTGCTGCCTGTTGACGAACACGTGAAACTAAATTCAATTACACCATCCCCTTATCGTATAAAATGAATCGCTATTCAGTAATATTATATAAGAAATATATCTAAAAAACAATGAGTCTTTTTATCTCATGTCATAAATTACGTTAAATAATTCATTTTTTTCTCTTTTAAACCATTAGTTCATGAGCGAATATGGGAGATATAGCGCCATCGAATTAAATAAAAATAAACCACTTGTATTAATACAAAAAAGCCAAAAGCAAAGAATACTTCTTTTACAATCGATATATTCGCAATGTCCCTTAAAATGCCTTGAACCATTAGAAAAGCAAAGGCACTATGCATCATCGCAACACCCCAAGGTAAAAAGAATTGGGGAAACAAATGGCGATTAACTAGCTTTTTTAACTCTGTATCTGTTAAACCCATACGTTTTAATACATCAAATTTACGCTTTTCACGTTCGAGGGATGTATGCAATTTAAAATAGATAAAGCTACCAGCCGCAAGTAAAAATACAGTGGCTACTAAAACACCCACTAATGTAAATAATGAGTAGGTAGCTAGTATATAAGAATAATTTAATCCTGCATTTTCAAAGTAAAAAGGGCTAAACTTATCCTTTTTAATAAAATATAAATTGGATTCTAGATGATCGATATCCTTACCAATATCCTTCGTTTCCATCCATTGAGGAATAACAAATGTAAATAGATGATAGCTTGGTTGAATAATGTCTTGATCGGAAATCGGATGAATAAGCTTCGCGAAGTCTTCATCACTTATGACAATCGAATTGACACTGACAATCGAGCCTGGAAACACTATTTTTGGATAGACACTATCAATAGTGAGCGGTATATTGTTTTCTTCTAAAACAGTATGCACAACTCGATCTTTTAATTTTTTTAGGGAATCCTCAGAATAAGGAATGAATACTGCCTCACCTGCTTCCAGATTCAATAATGGATAACTGTAGGAAGAAAGCAGGACATTCATATCGGACTCTCGAAAAACCTCCACTTCATTTCGAGTGAAAGAGGAGGTTTGCTTCACAACAATAAAACGGGATAGCAGATAAGATAAACCTTTCTCCTCTAATTGCAGCCTTAAAGAATTGATATGCTCCCGTTCATATGGATTATCGACATCCCCTTTATAAACCAGCCCGAGTGGATTTAATCGATCATATTGCGTTGTATAGGAGGACATTGTTGCTAAAACACCAACAGATAAAAATGCAAGTGTCGATACCATCGTCACAACGAAAAACATTTTCACGTTATCCATCATTATATGCGTTTGTTCTGCTAGCGATAGTAGACGGTAGCGTTGCCAATGATATTTGCGTTTCCCACGTGCTAAATCTAAAAAACAAGGCACAGAATCACTGAAAAAATAATAGGTGCCAAATGTTGCGGAAAATGGTATTAACAGCGTTAGCCCGATTAGTGATGTATGTCCGACAACAAACGCGAGAATATACGTCGTTACAATTAAAGCAATACCATAGAAAGCTCGTATTTTGGAATACGTTGTTAAGCTATTTAAATAATCACTGCCTTTTATAAGATCTCGTAATTTTCTCTCTCGTGTAAAATACACACTAATAAAGGAAATGACGAAAAATGCACTTGTGAAAACACCAATCGTTAATAAAAATGGCTCCCATGAAATATAGAGTGGTAAATCTTCTAAATGTAAAATTTCCCGAACAATCATAAAAAAGAATTTTGAAAAGGAGAAACCAAAGACAATCCCTACAATAATGGAGCCTGTTCCAATAATCATTGTCTCTAAAAAGACAAGTTTATTCATCTGACGTTTTTCCATTCCCAAGTGCAATAAAATAGCAAATTCATGTGATCTGGCCTCTAAAAAGGCACTCATGGAATAATATAAAAAGAATAATGTAAACAGGACGAGAACAATTTCAGCCCCCACCATCCCAATGAGAGACATCTCCCCTAATATCCCACGTTCAATATCAGGGTGAAACATCAGCATGGAATAGATAAAAAATACAGCCACAGAAAAAAAGCTTGCCATGAAAAAGGCGCCATATATCCGGCTGTTCCGCACGACATTACGGTAAGCGAATTGTCGAAAGGTCACCTACTTGCCCTCCTCCTAGTAAGCTCAAAACATTTAAAATACGTTGGAAAAACATCTGACGGCGGTCATCTCGATAAATTTCATTAAAAAATTCACCATCTTTAATGAATAACACTCGATCACAATAACTTGCTGCAATTGGATCATGCGTGACCATCACGATTGTCGTTTGTTTATCCTGATTCACCTTTGTCAATAGTTCAAGCACATCACGTGAAGAATTTGAATCTAAATTACCTGTAGGTTCGTCCGCTAAAATGAGACTAGGATTATGAATAAGCGCACGACCAATTGCTGTTCTTTGTGCCTGTCCCCCAGATATTTCATTTGGACGTTTATGAAGGAAGGAAGTTAAATCTAGCTTTTCTACAATACTTGCCAGACGCTCCTCCATTACCTCTAACGGCTGTTGATCTAACGTTAAGGGCAACACGATATTTTCCTCGACCGTCAGCATATGCAAAAGATTGAAATCCTGAAACACAAAGCCAAGCTGTCTTCTTCTAAAATAGGCAAGCTCTGTTGCATTCAACTTATGTGGATTCATTCCATCTAAAATGATTTCTCCACTAGTTGGTTCATCGATGGTCGAAATAATATTCAGTAATGTCGTTTTACCGCTTCCTGAGGGCCCCATAACAGCTAAAAACTCGCCTTCTTCCACGTCAAAGCTCAATTGATTTAATGCACGATGCGTTACTTTACCTTCGTACACTTTTGTCACATCTTTAATTTGTAAAATAGGCATACTTCATTCACCTTATTTCTTCATTAATTCTAAGGATTGAGGTAAAAGCCACTGTAAAACGACCTCAAAACCAATGTGAAAATGAGGCTCTGTTAAAGCCAGTATTGACTCTTCCTCTACTAAACTAAAGCAATGCTCCCCAATAATTACATCCCAAGCATCCATTTCTCCCTCTACGATTTCCCCACATACAGTATAATACCCACTATACATAATCTGTTGACCGTCTACAGGAAAAGCATTCAATAATGTTGGTTGCTGTAAGTTTAACCCAAGGCTCTTTGAAAAATGCAGTAGTTCTTCATCTAACTTTTCATTTGCCAGGATAAAATTTTGATAGGCTAATGGATCTCCCGCTTGCAGATGTGTCATATAAAGCGCATTTGTTTTCTCCTTATCGATTGTTAGTTTCCAATCTTCTATACGTACCTCTACCATCCTAGTGCCCCCTAATTTGTAAATGTTACTGTCACAATCGTCCCTTTTCCTACCTCTGATGTAATAGCCAGCTCATGCCCTAGCTTTTCACAGATTTCTTTGGCTAAATAAAGGCCCATTCCAGTTGATTCACCTGTTTTCCGCCCATTTTCGCCAGTAAAAAAGGCTTTCGTAACACGAGAAAGATCGGAAGCTGGAATCCCAATACCCTCATCACAAATCGCAAGTTGTACATAGTCATCCTTTTCAATGGCAGAAATAACAATTTTTTTATTGGCTTCAAACGTGTATTTCACTGCATTGGTGATAAATTGTCCAAGAATGAAACGAAGCCATTTTGAATCACTGGCAACAATTAGATCGTCGTCAATATGAATTTCCGGGAAAACTCTTTTCGTAATAAATAAACGTTTATTTTCATTAACAGTTGCAGTTACAATACCTTTTAACGCAACTCGCTCTACTTGCATATCATCCTCAAAATTTTCTAGGCGTGCATTAACAAGTACCATGTCCAATCCTCTACGCAAGCGATCGATTTCCTCCTGAACATTCTTTTTATCAAGAGGTCGGTCATCTTGTAATAATAATTCAATCACTGAAATAGGTGTTTTCATTTGATGGACCCACTGGTTCATAAATTGATCATGCCTTTTTTGACTTGCATATAAAGCATGCAGCTCATGTTGATAAAGTCGATACAATTCATGCATATACTTCTCAGTTTGTATAGCTTCTGGCGTTTTTGCATTTTTTTGTAGCACATCCTCCATTGCTGATGGAAGCTGAGTTATCTTCAATAAGTAGCGTTGCCGCATTAAATAGCGGACAAGTAAAAAAGATGCTAATAGCACAAGGCTAATACAAAAGGAATAAATAGCCGTATCAATATTTCGAAAACCGTCTAGTGCATAGATAACCATGATGAAGCCAACTAATAAGAGCTGGAACACAATAAATGATGCATAATCACGTAAAAAAAGCTTCCAGCCCACTATAGCTCACCTGCACTTAATATGAATCGATAGCCTGCACCACGTACCGTTTCGATTGTTGACGATATATGATAATCCGCTAACTTTTTTCGAACTCGGGTCATATTCACATTCAAAGTGTTTTCATCGACAAATGCTTGATCGTCCCAAAGCTCCTCTAACAATTGCTCACGCGAAACTACTTTCGGTGCATTGCCCATCAATAGCTCTAAGATGATACATTCTTTTTTCTGAAGTGGAATTTCTAAATCATTTTTATGTAGCTCCATTCTTTCTAAATGAAGTACAAGCTGTCCTTGCTTGATTGTCCGTTCTTCTTGCCTTGCTGCATATTCACCATATGTACGGCGTAGATGACTACGGATTTTAGCCAACACAATTTCGTAGTTAAAAGGCTTTGTAATAAAATCGTCGCCCCCATTTTCAAGCGCAAAGATTTGGTCCATTTCTCCTGAGCGTGCAGAAATGAAAATTATCGGACATGTTGTATGCTGACGTAGCTGGCGACACCAATAATAGCCATCATAAGCGGGTAAATTTATATCAAGCAGCACCATATGTGGATTAAATGCTGTAAATTCTTCTATAAGATGATCAAATTCTTGAATTGTTGCAACTTCGTATTGATATTTTCTAAGCGTTTCCGCTAGTAATGATGCAATCTTGACATCATCTTCAACTATGAATATTCGATGCTTTTCCATATCAACACTCCTTTCTTTCTATATTGTATCAAAAAAAGGTTCGACGACATAATTGTCAGCGAACCTTTAGGCTAAAACATTACATGAAACCGTATTTTCCTTAATAAATTAATTGTAAAAAGTCCTCAGTTGAAATTCCACCAAAATATGTAGGGATATCAATGTCTGCTAATGCCTTAGCAATTGCAGCTCTGTCATAGTTTGTCCCAACTAAGCGCTGTTCTATATCAGCCATATCACCGACACCAAAGAAATCTCCAAAAATATGCACTTCTTCCATCACACCATGATTTACTTCTAGACGAATATCAATGCCTCCTGTTGGGAATCGGTGTGTTTTTTGAATATTAAAGCGAGGTGATTTCCCAAAATTCCACTCCCAAGTTTGATAGCGTTCCTCTGATAGCTTGTGGATATTTGCCCAATCATCTTCGGTTAGCTCATAATAACGAATATTTTCTTCCCCGCCAAAAATGGATTTTAAAATTTCAAGGCGGAATTCCTCAACTGTCATTTGCTCTTTTAAAAACTCTGAAATGTTTGCTACTCGTGAGCGAATTGATTTAATACCTTTTGATTCGATTTTATCCTTTTTGACCTTTAAGGCTGAGACAACCGCATCGATTTCTGTATCAAACATCAATGTACCATGGCTGAACATACGTCCTTTTGTAGAGAACTGAGCATTTCCTGAAACTTTACGTCCCTCTGCTAGTATATCATTACGTCCTGAGAGCTCTGCATTCACACCCATTTTTGCTAGAGCGTCAACGACTGGTTGCGTGAATTTTTTATAGTTCATAAAGCTATCGCCATCATCATTTGTAATAAAGCTGAAGTTAAGATTGCCTAAATCATGATAAACAGCACCACCACCTGAAAGACGGCGCACAACAATAATGCCATTGTCCTCTACATAGTCTGTATTGATTTCTTCAATCGTATTTTGGTTTTTACCGATGATGATAGACGGTTGATTAATGTAGAAAAGGAGCACTGGCTCTTTCTCAACGTCCATTGTTTTTAACAAATACTCCTCAATAGCAAGATTAATGCGTGGATCATGGATCCCTTTATTATCAACGAAAATCATAGTTCACGTTTCCTCCTTCACAAAATATCCATATTTATTTTACCGTAAATTAGGCATTTTGTGTTGACGAAAAGCATCTGTTATAATACACTAGAAAATATCAAAACAGTAATAGTACAGATGAACTTAAAGGAGGAGTCCACAATGTTAGAAAACGTAGTTGAATTTTTCAAGAATTTACCTGCTAAGCAATGTACTGAGTGCGGTGAAAAAATGGAAGAACAAAGCGAATGCTACAGCAACACTTGTGAAAAATGTAACCACCTATAAGCATTTGCCTATTCTGATATAGTCATATACGTGCCCCACACGTAGCAATCATGACACCCTTCATCATATTTTGATGAACCCTTAATTAAATCTCTTACACTTACAAAAAACAACAGCTGATACGCTCATATCAGCTGTTGTTTTTATGTTGTTGAAAAAGACAATCACTAGCAGTGAAAGACATTTTGGCAAAGTAAGGGGTTTTCTTTCTGCCAGCGCCTAGAGTGAGCAGCTCACTACTCGCCCTTAGAAAGCACGTAGCCTGCAATGGAATCCATACTCTTTTTCATAAAATTTCTATAGATTGCTTTGTTTTCATTTATGTCATGTGAGGCTGAAGAATTATTACATAACCCCAATAAACAACAAAGCACTCACCGTACATTAGGTGAGTGCTTCATGATTAGTTTTCTTCAGCTACTTTAGAGTAACGTTTATTGTGCAGTAGCATAAAGTAACCAAATGTGATCGCTAAGAATGCTACTAAGAAGCCAGCTAGAACTCCATAGTTTTGCATTAAGAATGACGTATCACCAGTAGAAATACTTGATTTAAATGCTTGAACTGTATATGTCATCGGTAATAGCTTGTTAAATACTTGTAATGGTGAAGGTATTAATTCTAATGGGAATGTACCTGCACTTGTTGTTAATTGTAAAATTAGTACAACAATTGCCATGAAACGACCAGGGTCACCAAAGATCGAAACAAGCATTTGGATTAAGGCTAAAAATACATAGCTTGTTAATAAGGCTGTTAAAATAAAGTAGCCCATGTTATTCACTTCGAGGCCTAGACCCCATTTGACAATAACTACTGTTAGTAATGTTTGCACTAAACCTACGACTGCTAGTACAGTCACTTTACTTGTAAACCAAGATGCCCCGTTTTTAGGACGAATAGCAGGTTCAACAAGTGGGAACACAATTGAAATTAATAATGCACCTACGAATAAACCTAGAGAAATAAAGTACGGTGCAAAACCTGTACCATAGTTAGGAACATGGTTTACAGACTCTTTTTCAACTTCAACTGGACTACCTACCATATCATACGTGTCTTGATTTGCTTTAACTTCATTTGCTTTTTCACTAGCCTCACCTAATTTACCAGATAAAGTAGCTGTACCATCTGCAAGCTCCGTAGAACCATCTGCTAGTGTTGCAGATCCTTGTGCTAGCTCACCAGATTTTGAAGCAAGTGTTGAAGTACCTTGATTTAATGTTGTTGTACCATTCGCTAATTCATTTAAACCAGATGCTAATGTTTTTGAACCTGTTACAGCTGTATTCACACCTGCATGTAGTTCACCTAATTTTGCAGCTAATGTAGCATTACCTGCTTGTAGACCTTTTGCACCTTCCAATAAAGCATTACTTTTAGCTGTTAATGCATTCGCACCAGCTAGCACTTCTGCTTGACCTGCTGCAATTTGAGTTGCCCCAGAGCTTACTTGATTGGCACCAGCTTGTAATTTTTCTGTACCAGCTGATAAGGATGTTAAACCGTTATGCACACTAGCACTACCTGCCTGCAGTTCCGCTAATGTTTGTTTCAACGCTGCTGCTTGCTCTTCAGGCATTGAAGCCATCATCGTTTGTAATTGATTTGATAGAGCTGTAATGCCTGCCTCTACTTTTGCAGATCCCGCTGTTAATTGAGTTGCTGCACCATTCAATGCACCGGCATTCTCAGCAATAGATGCTGCACCTGCACTAATTTGCTGTTGTTTGTCGTTTAAAGTGTTTAAACCAGCACCAACTTTTGCAACACCTTGTGTATATTGTGATAACCCCTGTTCAAGGCTCGTTGCTCCATTTGCAGCTTGCTGTGCACCCTGTTGTAATTGAACAGTACCATCTTGTAGTTTGACTAAACCACTAGATAAGTCATTCGCGCCTTTTGCGGCATCTCCTGCACCTTTTGTTAATTTATCAGTACCATTTGATAGTTCAACTGTGCTCGATGCTAGTTGCTCCAGATATCCTTTTAAATCTTTTGCACCATTCGCTACTTTTTGTGCACCCTCATCTAGCTTATTTGAGCCATCTGCAGCTTCTGTAAAGCCATCTCCAAGTGTTGCAATGGAATCAAATAATTTTTCAGCATAAGTCGCTGATACTTGAGAATTTACTTCAGCGCGTACACGATCCATTGCAGTCTCACCAATTTGAGCACCAAGGAAGTTCAATCCCTCGTTTGGAATGTAGTTCATTACTAATTTTGATGGTTTGTCATCTAATAGTGTTGTTGCATGTTCAGAGAAATTTGTTGGAATTTCTAAAATCATATAATAGTCACGACTATTTAAGCCTTTTTCAGCTTCATCTTTTGAAACTTCTATAAAGTTAAATTGCTCGCTATCTATCAATTTATCGACCAAGGTATCCCCTAAGTCTAATTTAACGCCATCCATCTCAGCACCAGTATCCTCATTAACAACAGCTACTGGAAGATTAGGAAGCCCCGCATAAGGATCCCAAAACGCCCATAAAAACATACCCGCATACATTACTGGAATAAATAATACAGCAATGATTGACACAAGCATTTTTCTTGTTTTAAAGATCTTCAGCCACTCAGCTTTAATCATATAATATCCTCACTCCTAAACTATTTGACCGAAAACGTCATTTGGTCATTTTCATTCAAAAAAAATAATCAACCTCGACAAATTGCAAAAAGAGCACTTGATTCAATACTTATACAGCTGTATTTTATCGAATCAAGTTAAAATCAAACCTCGAAAGATAGTTTCCTTAAAAAGATTAAGAATCTTTTCTTCAGGGATTACATCACCATGTAACTCATGCCAATCGACAACAAAAGCAAGATATGCCTTCAGCAATAAGTAACTAACTAGCTCCGCATCACACTCTCTAATTTCACCTTTATTAATACGTCGTTGTATTAACTCTGCGACATACGATAAGATTTCAGTCTCGATACGTAGTAGCACCTGTTTAACTGCTGGTGTTCGTAATTCTTTTTCTTCCTCGATTAGCTTTGCAAATAAAAGATGTTTTTCTCGGAACTGTAGCATTTTCATTAAAGCATTATGCGCATTATCCATAAAGCTTGCTGATGCATCCAACACTGCATCTGCTTCCGCTTTCATCTCTCGTACAAGTGACATTGCGATCTCTTGAAATAAAATTTCTTTATTTGCAAAGAATGTATAAATCGTACCTTTACCGACATTGGCGATTTTAGCCACTTGCTCCATTGTTGTTGCCTTGTAGCCAAACAATGTAAAAGATTTTGCAGCTGCTTCAAGAATTTCCTGCCTACGATCCATTAGTAACATCCTTTCTAGTTAGGTTATGTACATCTCTCGTACACTTCAATAAAAATGACCAGAAAACCATTTCGGTCATCTGGTCATTATCATATTCCTATTTCAAAAAAATTGCAAGCCTTTAATGATGATTTTTTTCATCTTTTTTCTCTTCCTCATGATCCATATCATCTGAAGTGTCATTATTATGATCCATCATGTTATTATCCATGCTGTTATTGGCTTTTTCATCCTCTGGGACAACCTTTGTCATATCAGGGCTTCCAGCAATAATTTGTTGCTTTGGCATATTATGAACACCGTTAGCTGTTGTATGTGCATACATATAATACACACCATCATGATCAAAAGTAGTCGTTGCTTTATATACACCGTCTTGCTCTAATTTCCCATCAATCATTTGTCCTTCATCGCGTTTTCCTGATTCCCAAACTTCAAATTCTACTACAGCATCATCGACATTTTTTCCACCTTGTTCAACATGTGCTGCCAGCTCAATCGTTTCATTGAGTGCTACTTCTTTTGGTGTTAAAATTTCAACTTCTGGGATCTGTGGTACTTCTGGTTCTGGCAATGCCTCTTTTTTTTCTCCACATCCTACTAATAATGTAGGGACTGCAATTAGCGCAAATAACCACTTTTTCATCTTTTAATCCTCCATTAATGGCAACCGTATCTTCACGGATGTGCCTTTTTCAACAACACTTTCAATTTCTAACGTTCCCTGTAACTGTTTTAATAACTGTTCAACAATCGATAAACCTAGTCCACTACCACCGTCCGCACGACTTCGAGCTTTGTTAACACGATAAAATCGTTCAGTGACATGGGTTAAATCCTCGACAGGAATACCAATTCCATAATCCCTAATGGTAATTTGTGCACTACCAGCCTTTTCAGCAGCAACAATTTCCACCTTAGAATTTTCATGCGAATAATTAATCGCATTTTCAACAATGTTAATAAAAATTTGTTTTAGTTTTACTTCATCCGCTTCAATAATTAGGGCATCATCTACATCTAAATATAAAGTTATGTTCTTTTTATTTGCTTGATGCGTTAAGATTTTTTGAACCTCTCGTAATGTTTCACCTAATGGAATTGGATATAAATCAATGTCAGTTTGTTCATTTTCTGTTCTTGCCAGTTGAAGTAATTCGTTTGTTAAGCGTTCCATGCGATTGGCCTCACGGACGATTAGCTGAATGGTTTCTTCTTTTTGGCCTTCTGTGATGATGCCATTTTGCATGGCTTCGCTATAGCCCTTTACATAGCTAATTGGTGTTCGTAATTCATGCGAGACTGTTGCCAAGAATGTTTTTTGTGCTTCATCCTCTTGCTGAATGGCCTCTGCCATTTTATTAAAGGTACTAGATAATTTACCGATTTCATCTCGTGAATTGACAGGTACACGAGTCTCATAATTCCCATAGGACATCTGCTCCACTGCAAGCTGTAAATCGTTTAATGGTCGCATAATATGTCGAATCCCTTTATAAATTAAATAGCTAACAACTACTAAAAATATGAAGGCACTAATAAACAATAAAATAACGCCACTATTTGCCAATTCACTAATTTTGGCCAGTGGGAAATAAATATAAATAATACCTTCTAATCGATTTTGATCAACAAGTGGTACAACCACCGAAATAAGTTGTCGATCAAAGCGAGGCTCGTACCCAATTTTTTGCACATACTTTCCTGCCAATAATTTTTGTCTTTCCTCAGGACCAATCAATGTCTCATAATCGATATCAAATGGAACACAGGCACTTAATTCACGAGGATTCCTTACCGCAAATATATTCAAATTGGAATAATCATTAAATTCTTCAATATCTGCAATAAATTCATCCGTTACCTTGCCATTGTCATACATTGTTTGTAGCTTCAATCCAACTTCGACCATTGTATCTTCTGTATCTTGTACATATAAACGTTGATATAAAAAATTTGTGAGAACATACATAAAGACGACGGTAATTATTAAAAAAGCAAAAATTAACAACCAAATGCGCGTGGCAATTTTTTTCATTCGCCAGGATCAAAGCGGTAGCCCACACCCCAAACGGTTTGAATATGCGAAGCCGCATCCTTTCCAAGCTTTATTCGTAAAGTTTTAATATGTGTATCTACCGTGCGTGTTCCACCTACATAATCAATATCCCATATGCGTTCTAATAATTGCTCTCTCGAATAGGCATTTCCTGGATTTTTCATAAATAAGTGTAAGAGTTCAAATTCCTTTAAAGTAAGTGGAATACTCTTTCCATCAACGGATACTTTTCGTGCTATTTCATCTATTTTAATAGAGCCAAAAATTACGTACTTTTGCTGTAGTTCTGTAATATTTGCACCACTTCGTCTTAATACAGCATAAATTCTGGCTACGAGCTCATCATGTGTAAATGGCTTAACAATATAATCATCTCCGCCAAGTGTAAGACCTTTCACTTTATCCTCATTCGCATCACGTGCAGTTAAAAAAATAATCGGCACATTGGACATAGCCCGAATACTTTGACAAACAACAAAACCATCCTCATGTGGCATCATTACATCAAGTAATACTAAATCTATATTTTCACGCACTATTACATCGTAAGCCTCAGTTCCACTAGCGGCAGTAAATGTCTCTATATCAGAGTTATTGAGCATCATTTCAATTAAATTACGCATATCCTGCTCATCATCAACTATTAATACAGTTGTCATCATTGTTCCTCCCTTACTAACAGCTGAAAAGCACCTTTCCCCACATCAACTGTTTTTTCCTTCTGGCCATCTTTTATAAAATACAATGTGTGATCATCATAGCCAGCGACAACAATATAATCTTTAAATTGATCCACTACAAATGGATTTGCCCCAACCTCTTGCTGCCATTTGATATGGCCATCAAAGTCAGCCACATATAACTCGTTGTGACCATGACTTACAACAAGAACAGCATCTTTGGTCTTTTTTAATCCTACTGGCATCAAAGGCATATCAATCTCTCCATGCAGTTGACCTGTAGTCAAATCATATTTTTTAACAGAACTATTTGGCTTACTTCCTTCCCCATGACCGCCTACCCATAGCTCATGTGTTTCTTCTAGAACAGCTATTCCATGTGCAGACTTTTGAATCGGCCACTCTTGCTCAATTTTTAAATCCTTCATATTTAACACAGATAACTTTGTATCTTTAAAATTAATAACATATAGTTTATCCCTATACGATGTCATTGACATTGGATAATTGCCAAGTTGTTGTGAAGCTAGCTGATTGCCTTCTTGATCAAAGCTTGTCACTGTATTGGTTTTACTATTCGTGATAAAAAATTGCTTGATGTTGTCATCGTAGTATACATTGGTCGTACCAATCTCTACTTTTTTTGAATAGAGCTTTTCTCCGGTGGATATTGTATAGACGTCGATGTTATTTAGTTGGTGTCCATATAATAAAACTTGGTCATCTCCTAATAGTATGGCCCCTGAATAAGCCTTATCAAATAACCATGTCGCAAGCATATTCCTATCCTCATCAATAAAATCTAATGATGGCTCTTGTATGTTCAATGAAGCTATAAAACTTCGTTCCCTTTCAATGGGTTCATATGACTTTTCAGCGCAACCCGCTAACCATATAATTTGTAGTAACGAAAAAATGAAGAATGCCCATTTTTTCAACTTTATCACCTCTGCCCCTTTACTATACTTCACAATTGTGAAATTCGGGTGAAACTTGGAAGGTAAATTTATGACAAACCATGAAAATACATTTCACATATCAGGCGCGCTATTCTTCTAACAGTTCAATCATCCAACCAATATTTCCGTCCTTACATATATTACAAAGATAATGGTAAGGAGGAATAGAGTATGATATCCATTAGCTTATGTATGATTGTAAAAAATGAAGAAGATGTTATTGGTCGATGTCTTGACTCTGTCAAAGATATAGTAGATGAAATTAATATTGTTGATACGGGATCAACAGATAGTACAAAGCAAGTGGTTGCACAATATACAGACCGAATTTTTGATTTTAAATGGATACATCACTTTGCAGCAGCACGAAACTTTTCCTTTCAACAAGCAACAAAAGAATACATCCTCTGGCTTGATGCTGACGATGTTTTTTTAGAGGAAGACCGCCAAAAATTAAAGGCACTCAAAGCATCTCTTACTTCCGACATTGATGCTGTTTCTATGAATTATCATTTAAGTTTCGATCATGAGGGAAATGCAGATGCCTTAATAAGAAGATATCGCCTTGTCAGGAGGGAAAAGCAATTTCAATGGATTGGTGCAGTTCATGAATATTTAGAAGTTTGTGGTATGTTGTTTGATAGTGATGTTGCTGTCAGCCATTTACCGTTAACCCATGATCACTCCCGCAATATTACGATTTATAGACAACTGATTGAAACGGGAGAAACACTATCACCACGTGATACATTTTATTTTGCTAATGAATTAGTAGATCATGGCCTGTTTGAGGAAGCTATTTATTATTATGAATTATTTTTAACGTCCAAATTAGGGTGGATTGAAGATAACATACGTGCCTGCTTAAAATTAGCTGATTGCTATTCCCATTTAAACGATAAAGAAAACAATTTCAGCGCTATACTACGAAGCTTTGAATACGATATCCCCCGACCAGAAGCCTGCTGTCGCCTAGGTTATCACTTTATGGAACAATCTAGAAATTACGAAGCTATATTTTGGTATGAGCAAGCTCTAGTGATTAAACAGAAGCCAAATGCGCCCTTTCAAAACAAAAGCTTTTCTACATGGCTACCCCACTTACAGCTCTGTGTTCTTTACGATCGCTTACAACAATATGAACTAGCCAATGCCCATAATGAATTAGCGGGCTCGTTTATTCCGAATGACCCAAAAATTCTACACAATAAAGAATATTTCAAGCGTATTTTAACAATCAATCACAAAGACTCTTAAAAAATATCAATCACCATCTAAAAAGTTTCGTCTCCTATTCACAGGATAAACATCCAATTATCTTAAATACAATTGCAACGAATCTATAAATAACTCTCTATTTACAAGTAATTAATAGTTATGTGTCTACCTCCCTTCTCATTCATCAGAATACGATATTTGAGAGAGGAGGTGAGATTATGCATTTTGGAAATTTTATAGATAGAGTTTGCAGTAAGTGTCATTCATTTCCTTGTTGTTGTAAAACTGGTCCTATTCCAAGTTGTCCAATTTGGCCAGTGAAACCTACAGGACCGACTGGGGGGATAACTGGACCTACAGGTAGTACAGGTGTGACTGGCGCTACGGGGGTTACTGGCGTTACTGGGGCTACTGGCGCTACCGGCGTTACTGGCGCTACTGGCGCGATCGGACCTACTGGCGCTACTGGCGTTACCGGCGCTACTGGGGCTACTGGGGCTACTGGGGTAACTGGTTCTACTGGGGTAACTGGTTCTACTGGGGTAACTGGTTCTACGGGTGTAACCGGCGCTACTGGGGCTACTGGGGCTACTGGGGTAACTGGTTCTA
>NZ_LDUJ01000039.1:0-10695 GCF_001043675.1 Lysinibacillus sp. LK3 | reverse complement strand
TATATAAAAGGTATAAAACTAATAGCTTAGATAGAGTGGTTTTAACAAATTTTACTGATAGGTTATAAGGCTCTAAGAGAAAGATTATTTATAATTTTGATGTATTTATAAATAATATATGGGGTTTTTAATTGATAATTGGTAATGCATCCTACATGTGGTTGTCATTTTATAGTATAATGACCTTATGTGCAAAAATACATAATTCGAGGAAGGTAGACTTACAATGACATTAGCAGAATCCGGAAAAAAATATATTTTGTCAGGTATTGTCGCATTGATAGTTGTTGGACTGATTGTGGCAAATGTTTTAGCAGGTAAACAAGATGAAGAGTTTATGATGTCTGAGTCTTTATATAATCAAGCTTTAGAGTTCCAAGGTAATGGTGATTTAGATAGTGCAGAGTTAATGATTTCAGAAGTTTTAAAGAAGCATCCTCATTCAGAAGTAGCAAATTATGTAGCAGGTCTAATAACTGCTCAAAATGGTAATCTGAAAAAAGCTGCAATATATATGCAAAAGGTATTAGACATTAACCCAAATAAAGTGGAAGATCCAAGATTCATGATTCAATTGGGTGAAATATTTGTTGGTGCTGAAAAATATGAAGAGGCAAAAATAGTATTATTGCGTTGTCAAGAATCACAATGGACATTAGATGGTTTTCCAAATTATCAAGAGCAAATTAGTACACTATTAGCTCAAATAGAAAATTTACAACTAAAGGAAGGTACGAATAATGAGTAAGTTTTACGAGAAAGTTGCCTATCGTGATGTTGAAGAAGATATACAATCCCAAAAATCTGCAGATAAATGGATTTTTGGGTTACTTCTTATAATAATTGGTTTTGTTCCATTAATCGTAATGGCAAGTTTAATAGAATTTCAAACACCACTGATTACTAATGTAAGTGCACTAACAGGTGGGCAAAAGGGTGACCTTTTTACGCACTATAAAGCTTTAACTATTCTAATTATTACTATATTAGCTGTTGGAGTGTTTATAGCGAAAATTTTATTTATGAACGGTGAATTACGGAAAACAAAATTGAATTATGCAATAGGAGCATTTGCTGTAGCAATTGTGCTATCAACAATTTTTTCACCAAATATTTCTATAGCTTTACAAGGCCAATATAACCGTGCAGATGGCGCTATTAGTTGGCTATGTTATTTAGCCTTGTTCTTTATTGCTATGAATATTGAATACCCAAAAAAGGTATTAAACTACGTTTTATATGCATTGTATCCTTTTGTGATTATTAATCTATTCATTATTACTATGAATTTTTATGGTAATGATCTATTACAAAAAGCAGTAGTAAAAAAATTAGTAATGTTATTTTTACCTGCAGGTGCAAGCCTTAGTGAAGGCTCTGTGCTTGTAGGTACCTTGAACCAGTGGAACTATATGAGTGGGATGTTTGCTATTATGATTGTCATGTTTTTAACAGCAGCTTGTTTAGAGAAGCATATTGGACGAGCAATTGGACATTTAATAATAACAATAATGTCAGTTGCGGTTATGTTAATGTCTATTTCAACAAGTGGTTTCTTAACGGTTTGCGCAATGATGATTGTAGTTTTATTTGTAGCACTTCGATCAGAGAAAAAAGTACAAAGCTTTATAATGATTGTTGTTTTTATAGTAGCAACTGTACCTGTGTTCCATGTTTTAGCTAGTAAAGATGCCCGTGTTTGGACTGAGTCGGTAGGATTTATTGTGAAGTCTAACCCCTATGTTAAAGAAGAATCTGCTTTAGTCACAAGTGTGAACGGTAATGTAGAAATTAGTTGGATAAAAAAGGCTTATGCTGCAGAGAAGTTTGAGTTACCTGTGTTACCAGAGAGAAATACTTCAGCTGGTTCAGGCCGTGCTTATATTTGGGGTAAAGGGTTAGAATTGTTAAAAGAACGCCCGTTATTTGGATACGGTTTAGATACCTTTATGTATAACTTCCCTCACTATAATATTGATACAAGGGCTGGTATGTGGTATGACAATATAATTGTAGATAAACCACATAGTATATATATGGGCTTGTTATATGGTACGGGAATTATTGGTTTCATCTGTGTAATTGTACTACTAGTAATGTCATTATTTATACCTTTAAAAATGGCTGTAAAGCAAAACCAGTCTGCCATTTGGATATTAGGTACAGCTTGGGGAGCGTATTTATTACAAGGTTTCTTTAATGATAGCATACCAGGTGTATCTGCAGTAATGTGGATAATAGCAGGTATATTGTTATCGATGACTTTAAAAAATAAGGAGCAAATAGATGGAAGAGACAATTGAATTAAGAGAGTTAATAGAGATTGTTTGGAAGGGAAAAGCCTTAATTGCGATATGTACTATTGTTTGTATGCTTTTAGCAGGGGTTGCAAGCTGGTTTGTATTAGAGGAAAAATATGAATCAAAGGCAGTGGTACAAGTAGCAAGCGCAGTTCAAGATACAGGAGTTATGGCAAACTATGTTTCAACAGAATTTACACCAGCGATTTATACTCAACGTATTCAAAATAAACAAATTATGCAACAAGCATTACAGGATGCAGGTATTAAAATAAAATATGATGAAAAAAGTTTAGTCACAACGACTGATGCTGATCCTACCAAAAACATAGTAGAGCTAAAGTATACATCTAATTCAGCTAAAGAAGCGCAGCAACAATTACAGATCTTAATGGATGCTACAAAACAAAAGATGAATGAATCTGTTCAGCAAACGTTACAACAATTAGAATCTACTTATAAAATAGAAGCTGAATCTTTAACAAAAGAAATCAATTCAAATATAGAACAGTATAATCAAATAATTCGCGAAAATAATTTGCCTAAAATACTAATATTACAAACAATTATAAACTCAGAAATTGTCCTAAATATTTCAGAGGAGCAAGCAGCAACTTTATCAAATGTTAATGGTGATTTACAAAATCAGTTGTTACAATTGCAGGTCCAAATTCAAACAAAATCAGAAGAATATCATAATATTCTTACTAATTATCAATCTATTAAAACAGAGCTTGATAGCTTTAAGCCCGATCCATTTATTCGAATTATTGCAGAGCCATCTTTAGCTGAGGGGGTATCTTCTCCAAATAAATTATTGAATTTAGCAATAGGTTTAGTAGTTGGGGTAATGCTAGGGCTTGGTATAGTATTCTTTAGAGAATATTGGAAGAAGAGTGCAATATGAAATAGTTAGAAGTGAGGTTTAATATGAATTATAGAATGCGTTACATGCTTTTTTTTATTATTGACTCTTGTATCGTGCTATCTGCAATTTATATGAGTTATTGGTTATTACATCCAACAATCAATGGCTATTCAGATAAAGTTATTTTAGTGAGTGCTGTAACGCTATTAATCAGTCATCATATTGCTGCATACTTTTTCCATCTTTATGATCGTATTTGGAGTTTTGCATCAGTCCGAGAGTTACTGACAATTGCCTATGCTGTTACAATATCTGTTGCAACGGCTAGTGGTATGCAATACATCATTAAAAATGATGTCTATTTTAGGGTAATGGTTATTACTTGGATGTTACACATTATTATGATTGGTGGTTCTCGTTTTTTGTTACGCGTTTTAAACGACAGAGAATCATTTCGAAATACGTCAAATTTAAAACGTGTCTTAGTTGTAGGAGCAGGGCAGGGCGGTACAATGCTCGCTAAAAACTTATTAACTGCACAAAATCCTGATCGACTACCAATTGTATTTGTAGATGATGATATTAGCAAACAGCAATTGAAAGTAATTAATATCACAGTAGCTGGCACAACAAAGGATATTCCTAAACTCGTTGCAAAGCATGGAATTGATGAAATAATCATAGCTATTCCTTCCTTAGGAAGGATTGGAATAAAAAGTATATATGAAGATTGTTCAGAAACCAATTTACCTGTAAAAATTATGCCAAGTATTGAGGATGTAATGACTGGTAAAGTGGCTGTCAATGAAATGAAAGAGGTTCAAATAGAAGATTTACTAGGCCGTGACGAGGTTAAGTTAGATATGGTGGCTATTTCTAATAAATTGACAGATAAAGTAATACTTGTTTCAGGTGCAGGTGGATCAATTGGCTCAGAAATCTGTCGACAAGTAACGAATTTTAAACCTAAAAAGTTAATTTTAGTGGGGCATGGTGAAAATTCTATTTATACCATTCATATGGAGCTGCAACAAAGAAGTTTTGGCACAGATCTGATTCCGATTATTGCCGATATTCAGGATCGAGCTAGAATTTTTGAAGTTATAGAGCAATATAGACCAGATGTAATTTACCATGCGGCAGCTCATAAGCACGTACCATTAATGGAAGATAATCCACGTGAAGCTGTAAAAAATAACATATTTGGAACAAAAAATATTGCTGAAGCTGCTCACGAATTTGATGTTAAAAACTTTGTGATGATTTCTACTGATAAGGCAGTTAATCCACCAAATGTAATGGGTGCAACTAAGCGAATTGCAGAAATGGTTGTACAAAATTTAGCAAAAAATAGTCAAACGAAATTTGCAGCTGTACGATTTGGTAATGTCCTAGGGTCAAGGGGTTCTGTAATTCCTTTGTTTAAAAAACAAATCGCAGCAGGCGGTCCAGTAACTGTTACACATCCAGACATGACACGTTACTTTATGACAATTCCAGAGGCCTCTCGATTAGTATTACAGGCGGGTACACTAGCAGGTAATGGAGAAATTTTTGTACTGGATATGGGAAAGCCAGTTAAAATTGTTGATTTAGCTAAAAACTTAATTCAATTATCTGGATTTACTGAGGAAGAAATTAAAATTGAGTTTACAGGATTACGACCAGGAGAAAAAATGTATGAGGAACTTTTAAATAAAGAAGAAATTCAAGAGGAACATGTTTTTCCAGGTATTCATATTGGGAAGGCAGTCCCTTTAAATAATAATGAGTTAATAGAAGTTCTTGATTCTATCATGAAATTAAACAATGAGAAAATGCAAAAATTACTTATCAATGTGGCAAATAATAAAATAGAAACTAAAAAATAAAGAAGGTTTGACAATGAATTTTGCAATTGTAGGGTGTGGATTTATCGCTAAAAAGCATGCAGAAGCGATAAAAAATATAAATGGGGCAAAGCTTTATGCTGTGTGTGATAAAGTACCAGAGCTTATGGCGCCGTATGTAGAAGAGCATGGAGCAGAAACGTATACAGATTTTGAAAAAATGCTTCAAAGCTCTGATATTGATATTGTTAATATATGTACCCCTAGCGGAAGCCATGCTGCTTTAGCGGAGTTAGCAGCAAAATATAAAAAACATATTATTATAGAAAAGCCTATAGCAATGTCTATAGAAGAAACAAACAGAATAATCGATGCTGCTACTGAAAATAATGTAAAGCTAGCAGTTGTACACCCAAATCGTTTCCGTCCTGTAGCTTTGAAATTAAAGGAAATCTTGGATAGTGGAAAGCTGGGTAAGATTAGTCATGCATTATGTATTGTAAACTGGAATCGAGGTCAACATTATTATGATCAAGCTCCATGGAGAGGCACAAAAGCATTTGACGGTGGGGTTTTAATGAACCAAGCAATACATAACTTGGATTTACTTCTTTGGTATTTAGGAAAGCCAGTAGAAGTCATGAGTATGGATGCTACGAGACTTCGTGATATTGAGGCGGAGGATGTTTCAACAGGTATTATTCGATTTAAAACAGGAATATTGGCTACAGTACAAGCATCTACAACAGTGTACCCTAGAAATTATGAAGAATCTATAACAATATTTGGTGAAAAAGGTACAGTGAAAATTGGTGGAACAAATGCTTTATACTTTAAGGATATTATAATAGAAGGCATGTCAGATGCTGAGGCATTAGAAATAAAAGAATCAATCGACAAAAATCCTTGGGGAATACCAGGACATCAAATTATACTATCAGACATGATGGAAGCTATAGTGCAAGATCGACAACCTGTTGTGACAGGTGAAGATGGAAAAACAGCTTTATCTGTTGTATTAAACTTCTATAAATCATCCGAAGAAAAAAGATTGATAACTTTATAATAAAGGAATGAGAAACATGGAACAACGCGCATTAGAATTACAGAATAAGCTTGAAAACAAAAATGCTACAATTGGTGTTGTTGGTTTAGGGTATGTTGGTTTACCACTCGCTGTAGAAAAGGCAAAAGCCGGCTTTAAAGTAATTGGTTTTGATGTACAGAAAGAAAAAGTTGATAAAGTAAATGCGGGTGAAAACTATATTGGTGATGTAATACCTGCTGATCTAGAGCAACTTGTAAAATCGAGACAGCTAACAGCAACAGCAGACTATTCATTTATTAAGGATGTAGATGCTGTGGCCATTTGTGTTCCAACACCCTTAGATATTTATAAGCAACCAAATATGAATTATGTTAAAAGCTCAGCACAGGCAGTTGCTGACCATATTACACCTGGAACATTAGTTGTACTAGAAAGTACAACTTATCCTGGGACCACTGAGGAATTAATTAAACCCATTTTAGAAGAGAAGGGCTTTAAAATAGGGATAGATATTTTCTTAGCATACTCACCAGAGCGTGTTGATCCAGGCAATAAAGATTTCAATACGAAAAATACCCCTAAGGTAGTTGGTGGAGTTACAGAAAGTTGTACAAAGATAGCAGCAACAATGTATAGAACAGTTTTAGATGGTGATGTACACGAGGTTTCTAGCCCGGCAGTAGCAGAAATGGAGAAGTTACTTGAAAATACTTTCCGAAATATTAATATAGCTTTGGCAAATGAAATGGCAATTTTATGCAATAAAATGGAGATTGATGTATGGGAAGTCATTGATGCTGCTGCTACAAAGCCATATGGTTTTATGCCATTTTATCCGGGACCAGGTTTAGGAGGACATTGTATCCCAATTGATCCTTGGTATTTAACATGGAAGGCTCGTGAATATAACTATCATACAAAATTGATTGAAACAGCTGGTGAGATTAATGATAGTATGCCAGAATTTGTTGTTCAACGTTGTATGGAAATATTAAATGAGCAAGGGAAGTCATTAAAAGGTTCAAAAGTTGTCGTAATGGGAATTGCTTACAAGAAAGATATTGATGATTATAGAGAATCACCAGTGATTCCAATATTAAAGAAGCTTTCACAATTCGGTGCTGAGTGGACTGTAGTTGATCCACATATCCCACGGTTTAAGTTGGAGAACAAAGAAATTAGAACTGTTGAAATTTCTAATCAACTATTACAAGAAGCAGAATTAGTATTAATTGCTACAAATCATAGTATGTTTGAATACGATAAGATTATGGAAGCTTCAAAAGCTGTTTTAGATACAAGGAATATTTATAACAAGGCTTACAAAAGTGGAACATACTTTAAATTATAGCTATGAATAAGAATATGAATCTAAATATAAGTAAAATAGTTAAAAACATATCAATATTAATGACCGGGACAGTATTAGCACAGTTAATACCAATTTTACTATCTCCAGTTTTAACACGATTATACTCTCCTGACGAATTTGGTATACTTGCAGTATTTATTTCTATTACCTCTATTTTAACAGTCTTTGTGAACTTGAGGTTAGATGTAGCCATTATGTCAGCACATGAGAATGAAAAAATTCCATTAAAGAATATTAGTTTAACAATTACTTCAATACTTACAATAATAATTTTAATGTTCTTAATACTATTTTCTAGTTTTTTCAAGGAAATGTTTAAGGGCATAGATTATAATTTAATTGTATTTTTCGGACCTTTATTTTTTATTTTTTTTGGAATGTTACAACTTACTACTTATATAGCTAATGACGAAAGTCAGTACCACTTAATATCTAAAAGTAAAGTAGATAAAAATATTAGTATGACAGTAATACAAATTATTTTAGGTGTTTTTAAAACAGGTGTATTAGGTCTAATAGCTGGGGTAGTTTTTAGTATACTATTTCCTCTTTACAGATTACGTAAAGGTATATTAAGGAAGGAAGAGAAAGTTTCAGATAAACCAAACTATTTTTTAATTCTAAAAAAATATAAGAAATATCCATTAGTCTCAGCTAATACTGCAGTAATGGATAAGATAGCAACTGAATCTCCTGTATTGATGATGAATAAATATCAAGATGCAAGCTTAATTGGTTTTTATGAATTATCAAAAAGAACCATTTTTATTCCTTTAACTTTTATTTCTTCATCAGTTTCTCAAGTATATTTAAAACAAATAACTGAAGAAAAAGATTATAAAAAAAATATAAAATTAACCCTAATAATATTGGGTAGCTTAGTAATTATAAGTATATTTATAGCCCCTATCTTTATTTTTTGGGGAGAACCATTATTCGCAATAATTTTTGGCGAAGAATGGAGAATTGTTGGAGAGTACTCAAAAATATTAATTTTTCCATTTTTAATAAGATTTATTATTTCTCCGTTAAGTGTAGTATTCTTAAAGCCTGAAAATATACTATTAGGTGGTCTTTGGCAATTTATTTACATGATTGTTAGCCTAATTGTAGCTTTAAAATATTTACCACTCGGGATGATGCTGTATTTAAAGGCTTTCGCAATTAGTGAAGTTCTTATTTATTTTTTGTATTTAATAATGATTTTTATTGCGTTAAATAGAGGTAAAAAAGGAGTATAAAATGTGTGGAATAGTAGGTTTTATCAATCAAAATGATCATCTTAATAAAGATGATTTACTGGTTATGCTAGATAAGATTCAACATAGAGGACCTGATAATTTAAGTATTAGTATACAAAACAACGTCTATTTAGGTCATGCAAGACTATCAATAATAGATTTGAATTCATCAAGCAATCAGCCAATGCAATACAAACACTACACTATCGTATTTAATGGTGAGATATACAATTACAAAGAAATAAGAGAGAAGTTACAAGAAGAAGGACATATATTTAAAACCCAAGGAGACACAGAAGTTATTATCCATGCTTATGAACACTGGGGTGAAAAATGTCAATCTTATTTAAGAGGGATGTGGTCTTTTGTAATATATGACAAAGAGAAAAATATACTTTTTGGATCTCGTGATCGTATGGGGATAAAACCGTTATATTATATAAGAAAAGATAATTTCTTATCTTTTTCCTCTGAAATAAAACCTTTATTAGGATTGGAAAAAAATTTAAAACCTAATATGAGTGTTGTATCAACTTATTTATTAACAAATTTAATGAACTATGATAATCAAACATTTTTTCAAAATGTATATCAATTAGAGGGTGGTAGTTCTTTTAAATTTGATATTTCGAGTGGAAAATTTGAGATTAATAGATATTATGATTTAGCTGAAAGTATAAAGAATAAACGTGAAAGTACAACAAGTGATTTTAATAAGGTTTTAGATAAATCTTTTGAAATTCATGTTCAAAGTGATGTACAAGTAGGTACGTGTTTATCTGGTGGGGTAGATTCATCTACAGTTACTGCTAAGGTTTCTTCAATTTTAAAAAATGATAACATTAAATCTATTACAGCTAAATCGATTTCTAAAGAAACAGATGAAACGAAATTTGCTAAAATTGTTGCAGACCATCTAAATATTGATTGGCATGTAGTTGAACCAGATTATGAATATTTTAAAACAAACATAGAAGAATGTCTTTATTATCAGGAAGAACCTGTAGGCGGTCCATCAATATTTATGCAATATGCTGTTATGCAGGAAGCAAAGAGACAGGGAATAAAAGTGATAATGGATGGTCAAGGTGGGGATGAGACTTTATTAGGATACGAGAGATATTATTCATGGATGCTATCTGATTTAATAAGAAAAAAGAAAATAATACCTTTTGTAAAAGAATTCCCTAGAATAGTTAAAAACTCAAAATTGGGATATATAGACTTATTAAAACAGTATGTTTATTTTAATAACTTTAAACTAAGGGTAAAGCATTTAAAAAAACGCCATATTAATATGAAAGAGATATATAGTGATTTAGCTGTTGATAACTTCAGAAAATTAGGATATGAAAATAAGAATTTAGAAGAATTACAGATTTTAGAATTGACTAAAACAAACTTACCCACTTTATTGAAAAATGAAGATAGAAATTCTATGCTTGCATCTATTGAAGCTAGAGTACCCTTTGTAGATCATGAAGTAATTGAAACCTCTCTAAAACTACCTTTGAAGAATAAAATCAATAAAGGCTATACAAAATTTTGTTTGAGGAAATACTTAGAATCGATGGTTCCAAAAACTATAAGCTGGCGAAGAGATAAAAAGGGATTTGAAGCTCCTACAGATATTTGGTTAAAAGAGCATATGGAAGTAATGAAAAAATATATAAATGAATCCTCTTTATTAAAAGAAATCTATACTGTACTTCCAGAGTTAGACAATATATCTGATAAAGAAATATGGAAATTATATAATTTAGCAGTTTGGGAAAAACAATATTTATCAAAATAAATAAATTAATGGTATTAAAAGAGTTTATCTTATAAGTTTTGAGGAGAAGGAATGAAAAAAAAAGATTTAATTAATATTTTTATGCTCATGGCCTTTAAAGGAATTTTAGAAGTTGGATATATTTTTTTTGTTAGTCCAATATTTGCAGAAGATAATTTCTTTATAGAATATTCATTTAGTAAGTTTATTTTATCTAACCTTTTAACTTTATTAATTACATTTTTAATCACACTGTATATTGC
>NZ_LDUJ01000038.1:0-8539 GCF_001043675.1 Lysinibacillus sp. LK3 | reverse complement strand
TTCAGTTTTCAAGGTTCATTTTATTTAAGTCGTTTTCAGCGACTTTATTATCTTATCTCATCCCCAACTAAAAGTCAACAACTTTTCAAAACTTTATTTTCAAGCGTTCCTTCTTGTTAAGGACAAGTAATAATATATAATATAGCATTTTAAAAATCAAGCATTTTTCTTAAAAAAATTAAAAATCTTTTTAATATCTATTACAAACAATAGAATTCCTGCTAATACAATCAATCCACCGATGATTTGTGTCATGATTAAATACTCTTTAAATATCACCAAAGCTAAAAGAGCAGCTCCTACAGGCTCAAATAATATAGCAATTGAAACAACATTCGTACTGACGTATTTAATTGACCAATTAAACAAAGTATGACCAAGTAAATTTGGTATTAACGCTAATAAGATAAACCATAACCAATCCATCGAAGAATATGGACCAAAAGATTCCCCTTTAACCATTACATATATAAATAAAGTGATGGTACTTACAACATATACAACCATTGTATAGGTCACAAGTGATAATCTCTTACGTACATCCTGTCCTAATAGAAAATAAGCTGTCGCTAGTGCACAAGCAACGAGCGCCAGTACATCTCCATATAAGGCTGTTCCACTTACTTTAAAATCGCCCCAACTAATTAAAACACTTCCTATTATTGCAATTGATCCTGCTACAATTGTTTTCATCGTAATTTTCTCTTTAAAGAAAAAGTAAGTGCCCACAAACGCAAACAAAGGTTGTAGTGTTACTAAAACTGTTGAACTTGCTACTGAAGTATAGTTGAGTGATTCAAACCATAATATAAAATGAAAGGCTAAAAAAATCCCTGCAACTGAAGAAAATAGCCAATCACGTCTTTTTAAAGTCGTTAACTCCTTTGTATATCCCCTTAAAAACCATGGCGCCATGATAAAAACGGAAAATAGCATGCGATAAAATGCTATAATCCCCGCTTCCGCCGATGCTAATTTCACAAAAATAGCTGACATCGATACTGAAATTACACCAATCACAATCGGGATGTATGGATGGATTTTTGGCTGCTCCAAAAAACCCCACCTTCCTAAAAAAATACTTATATGTCCTTACTTCATGTTGTACAATACAAAAAAGTGATGCACATATAATAATGACAGTTTGCATATCTCTTAGCAATACGAAATATCAATGGAGGGTTGTGTATGGAAACATTATTCGAAAATATGATTACATATGAAGTTGGCATAAAATTAGTTATTGCAGCCACATTAAGTTTAGTAATCGGTATCGAAAGGGAATTAAAGAAAAAACCAGTTGGATTAAAAACAAGTTTAGTTATTGCTACTTTCAGCTGCTTATTAACGATTATCTCCATTGAAACTGCCTACTCAACCCCCGCTAGAGAAGATATTAATATTACGATGGACCCTCTTCGTTTAGCCGCACAAATTGTTAGTGGAATTGGCTTTCTTGGTGCAGGAGTCATTCTAAGACGCGGGAATGACAGCATTACGGGTTTAACAACCGCTGCTATGATTTGGGGAGCCGCTGGTATTGGTATTGCGGTTGGTGCAGGTTTTTACATGGATGCAACACTAGCTGTTGTGATCATTGTTTTTGGAATTGAAGTACTATCACCTTTTCTTATGAAAATCGGACCAAAGCGAATTCGTATGCGGGAAATTTTGTTAAAAGTCCAAATTGATGATGACAACCATACAGAATCATTTCTATTATTTTTAAAGGACAACAACATTATCATTGAAAATATACGCATTAAAGATGTGCACTTAAAAAACGATAGTGTTTTACATGAGTTAGATTTACGTCTTTCCTTAATCGTCTCGGATAATTTGTTGTCATTTTATCGTTCATTACGAGCACTATCTTATATAGAAAAAATCGAAATGGAAATTTTAAACTAGTTGGAGGATTTTTTATGGCAGAACTATTAAAACTACTAAAAGACGGTAACAAACCCTCTCTAATGGCTGCATGTGTAAATGCATTTTTAGGAATTATTAAAGGAATCGCCTTTTTCTTTACAGGTAACGTTGCGATGTTTGCAGAAATGATGCACTCTCTAGGCGATGCAGCAAACCAATTATTTGTGTATATAGGGTCAGCACTCTCTAAAAAGGCACCTACAAAACAATTTCCCGGTGGCTTTGGTCGTATTGTCAATTTAGTATGCCTTTTCGCCGTAATAATTGTAGCTATCCTTTCTTATGAAACAATAAAAGAAGGTTGGCATCATTTTATTCATCCCACAGGAGAGTCTAGCGGGATATTGATTGCCCTAGGAGTATTATTCATCGGGATTGTTTTAGAAGGGACAGTGCTAGCTAAAGCGGCTGCAGAAGTGCTACATGAATCAGGTCAAGAAAAAGCAGGTATCGCATCTATTCCGAAAGCATTCACATACTTGAATAGAGCAAAACCGGCCACAAAATTAGTTTTTATGGAAGATTTAGTTGCTACTGGAGGCAACTTCTTAGCCTTTGCTGCTATTTTAATTGCTTATTTTACAGGTTGGGGTCGAATAGAAGGACTAGTTTCGATGATAATTGGGGTCATGATGTTTTATGTTGTAGGTAAGGTATTCCTTGATAACGCACGTGGTGTCATTGGTGAAACTGATGAAGAGATGTTAAACCATATAGCTCACCTCGTAATGGATGATCCAAATATCAAAGATATTGTGCGTCTTGAAGTGATTAAAGAAGGAGAGTTTTTACATGTAGAATTAGTGGCTGAAGCTGATCCGCTTTTATCGTTAGCCTTTTTAGATGATGTTCGGGATCATTTAACAGAGGTAATCCTAAGCCAAAAAGGAGTATCTAAAGTAGCTATATTATTCGACGAAGATGATGGGAAAACAAGCTGGATACACGTTGGTGAAAAACCAAACAACTCCATTTAATACTTTATAAAAACAAATAGCCAATTGCCGTATTTCAGGCAGTTGGCTATTTGTTAGACTAATTTTAAATTAGGAATATCCTCATAACCTACATAAACATGGTTTGTAATCATAAAAGTAAGTAATTTATTACAAGCAATCATTTGTCTTTTACCATTCTGCTGAATAACGATTTTTGAAAATAGTAAGGAGGCTTGACGATTAGCTAATGCATATTCTTCTGCATTGAGAATATTTCTGCCATCCACATGACAACCCAACACGAAATTTCCTAAAAAAGAATCCTTTAATACATTCGGATGCATGGATTGGTAATGTACTTCAGCAATTGAATCTTCTATATTCATAAATTGATGGGCTACCAAATAATGTTTTAAAGCACCTTTTAAATCAATTGCAATAGCTGTATCTGCTAAAATTGTTCGATAATAAACAGGAACAATCTCAGCACCCCCCAAATACGGCTTAACTTCTACAACAATTTCTCCAGAAGGACGAACAAATAATTGTACAATTGCTTTATTTACACCATCCGAAAAAATAACATTCGTTCGCCCAAAACGCACGCTTTTAAAAAATATACTTTGATCTACAATGTATCCAGTGATAATTTTATCATTTTCAATTTGCAATGATTTCGCTTCAATCCCCAATACCTCTACACAATTTTGCATTTTATAAACATGTTGCTGGAATGGCATTTCTATACAACTTAATGTAACAATACGGTCCTGTAGCAATTGTTTCAACATTTGATCCCTCTCCTCTTTGTTTAATATTGTAATTATTTTAGTAAAGGTGGCTGAACAACTTCTGAACATCGACACACGAATTGACTGATTACGACAAAAAACTATCCTTTTCTGTCATTCCATAAATCACCTTATAGTAAAATAATCTACAATATAGGTTGAATGACTCAGTTAAAAACATAACTTTCCTCACTTAAAATAAAGAAAAATACATTTATATTCCTTCTATTATGTATCTATTTTATTATATTGCAGGACTAAAGAAACTTCTACGACAAAATTCTACATTAATCGTTAATTTTTCTTAACCTTGCAATAAAAAAAGTATGAGGCTATAAGCATAGCCTCATACTTAAAGTATTAAAGAGAATTTCGTAAAATGGTTCTTACATCTTCCTCTTGCAATCGATTAAAGTTGCCAAAAGGGCCATTTTGCATAGCATGATCTACAATTTGCTGGAATTTCGAATCATCAATATCGTAATCTGCCAAACGACTAGGTGCCCCTAATGATGTCCAAAATGCAGATAAACGATCAATCCCCTCATAAGCAACCTCTTCTACTGTTTTACCTATTGCCTCGACTCCAAACACACGTGTTGCTATACCTGCAAAACGCTCAGGATTTACTGGTACATTTAAACGCATCCAATGCGGTTGAAGAATGGCTAAACCACCTGCATGTGGAATGTCATATACAGCAGATACAGCATGTTCAATATTATGAGATGCCCAATCCCCTCGTGAACCAATTGATAGGAATCCATTTAAACCAATTGTCCCTGCTAATAGAATGGTTTCGCGTAACTTCGTATTTTCTAGGTCCTCTAATAATTTTGGAGCTGTCGTAATAACTGTTCGCAATACCCCTTCACACATTTCATCTGTGATAGGAGTATTCGTTGTATTGTGGAAATATTGCTCAAATACATGCGACATCATATCCACTATTCCATACACAGTGTGATTTTTAGGTACAGTCACTGTATATGCTGGATTTAGTATTGAAAATTTCGGGAAGGCTGCTGGACTACCCCAACTTAGTTTTTCTTCTGTAGCAGCATTCGTTATCACAGATCCAGCATTCATTTCTGAGCCTGTAGCAGCAAGTGTTAATACCGTTCCTAGTGGTATAGCTTGTTCTACAAACACTTTACGTTTCACGATATCCCAAGCATCGCCATCATACTTAGCGCCAGCAACAATTAATTTAGAACAATCGATTACTGAACCACCACCCACAGCAAGAACTAAGTCAATTCCTTCAGTTTTGCATATCTCAATACCTCGTCTAGCTGTTTCCACTCTTGGATTTGGCTCTACACCACCTAATTCAAATACGGTTTTATCCGCCTGTTGTAATTTTTCTATAACAGCATCGTATACACCATTCGATTTAATACTTCCGCCACCATATACAACTAATACCTTGTTTCCAAATTGCTCTAATTCTTTCGGCAATTTTTCAAGTGCATCCTCACCAAAATGTAGTTTCACTGGGTTAAAAAAAGTAAATGAATCCATCTAATTCGCCCCTTTCTAGTTGGATTTTCTCATAATTACGCTAGAGAAAGCAAAGATTAAACGCTGTCAACACTTTGCTATTTCGAAAGCGTTTTTTCAAACTGTTCAGATTTTGTTCAGACAATAGTTGTATAGTACTACTCATTACATAAGATAAAAGGAATTTTTGCACATGCTTATTATTGTAATTGTTGTCGTAACCATAATTTTGGGCTTTTTTCTGCTAAGATTTTTTAAAATCAAAAAAATAAGAAACGAAAAAAAGATGCTATTAGAGCAGCGCCTAGACCACCTTCTTCAATCAAATAAAAACGAAAAAAATGAGTCATCCCAATAATATAGGAATGACTCATTATCTTCTTTTTACTTAAACCCAACCACGGAAGCGAGAAGCTTCTGCAGTACGGCGAACACCTACCATGTAAGCTGCTAAGCGCATGTTGATGTTACGTGTTGTTGCTGTTGTATATACATTATCAAATGCTTCGACCATTTTTTTGTATAGACGTTCTTCCACTTCTTCTTCTGTCCAATAATAACCTTGGTTATTTTGCACCCATTCAAAGTAAGAAACTGTAACTCCACCTGCAGAGGCTAATACGTCTGGTACAAGTAAAATGCCACGCTCTGTTAAGATTTTAGTTGCTTCAGCTGTTGTTGGACCATTTGCTGCTTCTACTACGATATTTGCTTTCACATTATGTGCATTGTCAGCAGTAATTTGGTTTTCAATAGCAGCTGGTACTAAAATATCACAATCAAGCTCTAACAATTCTTTGTTTGAAATTGTGTTTTCAAATAGAGTAGTTACTGTTCCGAAGCTATCGCGACGATCTAATAAATAGTCGATATCTAAACCTTCAGGATCATGAAGTGCACCATAAGCATCTGAAATACCGATTACTTTCGCACCTAAATCATGCATGAATTTTGCAAGGAAGCTTCCTGCGTTACCAAATCCTTGAATAACAACACGAGCACCTTTAATATCAATACCACGTTTTTTTGCTGCTTCTTCGATTACGATTGTAACACCTTGTGCAGTCGCACGGTCACGACCTTGAGAACCACCAAGTACTAGTGGCTTACCAGTGATGAAGCCTGGAGAGTTGAACTCATCCATTCGGCTATATTCATCCATCATCCATGCCATAATTTGTGCATTTGTAAATACGTCTGGCGCAGGAATATCTTTTGTTGGTCCTACGATTTGACTTACCGCACGAACATAGCCACGGCTTAAACGTTCGATTTCGCCCATTGACATTTGACGAGGATCACAAATGACACCGCCTTTACCACCGCCGTACGGTAGATCGACAATACCACATTTCAATGTCATCCACATTGAAAGCGCTTTAACTTCCTCCTCAGACACTTGTGGGTGGAAACGAACCCCACCTTTAGTTGGTCCTACAGCATCATTATGTTGTGCACGGTAACCAGTAAATACTTTTGTTGTACCATCATCCATTTTCACTGGGATACGTACTTGTAGCATGCGAAGCGGTTCTTTTAGTAATTCATACATTGCTTCATCATAGCCAAGTTTATTTAGAGCATCTTGAATGACATCTTGTGTTGATGTGAAAAGATTTAAGTTTTCAGACATTATTAAATCGCCTCTTTGTTTTTTTTAATGATAGTTATCGGCATCATTGTAACATACTTCCGAATTAAAATGTGAACATTTTGTTAAAGTTTAAATACTTTTTCAATTTGTTCAATTGACCAATCTAAATCCTCTTGAGAAATAACAAGTGGTGGTGCAAAACGAATTACTGTATCATGTGTTTCTTTACATAATAGACCTAATTCTTTAAGTTTTTCACAGTATGGACGAGCTGCTTCTGTTAGCTCCATACCGATAAATAAACCACGACCACGTACTTCCTTAATAACTGGGTTGTTAATTTCTTTTAATTTACCTTTGAAGTATTCGCCAAGTTCGTGTGAACGCTCTGCTAATTTTTCATCTAATAATACTTTAATTGATGCAATTGAAACTGCACAAGCTAAAGGATTACCGCCAAAAGTTGAACCATGTGAACCCGGGTTGAATACACCTAAAATACTACGGTTTGCAGCCACACAAGAAATTGGGAATACGCCGCCACCTAGAGCTTTACCCAAGATATACATATCTGGTTCTACTTCTTCCCAATCACAAGCAAACATTTTACCTGTACGTGCTAAACCAGCTTGAATTTCGTCAGCAATGAAAAGTACATTGTTTTCACGGCAAAGTTCACGAGCTGCTTTTAAGAAGCCTTCTGTTGGAATGACGATACCCGCTTCACCTTGAATTGGCTCAATTAAAAATGCAGCAGTGTTTGGTGTAATAGCCGCTTTTAAAGCTTCAAGATTACCATAATCTACTAATTTAACATTTGGTAGCATTGGACCAAAACCACGACGGTATTCTTCATCAGAAGATAAAGATACAGCTAGCATTGTACGACCATGGAAGTTACCATTACATGCAATAACTTCAGCTTTACCCTCTTCTACGCCTTTTACATCATATGCCCAACGACGAGCTGCTTTAAACGCAGTTTCTACTGCTTCAGCACCAGTATTCATTGGTAATACCATTTCTTTATTTGTTAATTTCCCTACTAGCTCATACCATTCACCAAGGTTTTCACTGTAAAAAGCACGTGAAGTTAACGTTACTTTATCAGCTTGCTCTTTTAAAGCAGCGATAATTTTTGGGTGACGGTGTCCTTGGTTTACTGCTGAATAAGCAGATAACATATCTAAATATTTGTTACCTTCTGGATCTTTAACCCAAGCACCCTCAGCCTCTGAAATAACGATTGGCAGTGGATGATAGTTTGCTGCACCAAAATTTTGTGTTTGTTCAATAACTTGTTGAGTTTTTGTCATATCCTATTCTCTCCTTACTAATCATGTTGAAAAACTTTATAAAAGAAAGGGACTATGTATCACTATAAGTAGAATGATTAAGAATATAGCAACAATTCAAACGGTAAATTTGCTAACTTCTCCAAGGTAAACTACGTCATGAAAGTCTACGGTTTTAGCCAGGGTAGCGTTACCTGGAGAAGTGTCACAAATTCATTCAAAATGCCTCAATTTCTACCTACTTTGAACAGCCCTCACGTCAATGTGAAAATTAAAGCATTTCTGAAGTTGTTTTTGCTTGCATATGCAGTTGTAGGTAGTCTGGGCCACCTGCTTTTGAATCTGTACCTGACATGTTGAAGCCACCAAATGGTTGGTAACCTACGATTGCACCTGTACAGCCACGGTTGAAGTAAAGGTTTCCTACATGGAATTCTTCACGTGCTTTTTCTAGGTTCATACGATTTGTTGTGATAACAGCGCCTG
>NZ_LDUJ01000037.1:0-36265 GCF_001043675.1 Lysinibacillus sp. LK3 | reverse complement strand
CGCTAATTATATTTTATTATTAGGTATTTTATATTATATAAAATTTAATATATTTTTAGTTAAAAGTCTTAGTTAGTGAACTTGTATGATAGCTTAGTAGGTACATTCTTTGCTATGCTAAATAGTGAAGAAAGAATCAAAGGGAAGGTGATGAGTGATGAAAAAATTATTGTTATGTGGTGCGGCTTTATTGATATTAAGTCCAACTGCAGTCTATGCAAAACAAACAGAAAATACCTCCCAAATTTATCCTATGGTAGCTAACTCAACAGTAGCAAATTGGGATCAATTAACAGAAGAACTTGCAAAGCAAATACAAAACTTTGAGACCGATATAAAAATTACGTATACAGGCAAAATAGGCGACCTCAAAAAAGAAATGATGGACGCACTTGAAAAAGCTAAGCAACAAGCCGTTTATGCAAGTGGACATATAGAAAGTACCATGGTTTCCGCAGATTCTCTAGGGAATGTAACGTATAAAATGAAGTACCTGACAAGTCAAACTCAAGAAGTAGCTGTACAAAAAAAGATTAATCTAATATTGAAAAATATTATCAAACCTTCTATGACAGATTTCCAAAAAGTAAAAGCTATTAACGATTATATTGTATCCAATACTATGTACGGGACTAAAACTAAGGCAAGTCCACATAGTGCTTATGCTTTGTTTTTTGAAGGACAAGCTGTATGTCAGGGTTATGCATTGGCAGCACATGCTATGTTAGAGCAGTCTGGGATAGAGACAAAATATGTTGTAGGTTTTGTAAATGGGAATGAGGCACATGCTTGGAATTTAGTAAAGGTTGATGGGAAATGGTATCATTTGGATACAACATGGAACGATCCTTTGCCAAATCGCGTTGGTGCGGCGTCCTATGACTATTTTTTAGTGTCGGACCATCAAATTAGCAAAGATCACACTTGGATTAAAGGAAATTATCCTACTGCTACAAGCACTAAATACAGTTATATGCTTAATGTTCATTTCGCACATCAGTTAAATAATATTGTTTATTTTAGTAATACTGCAGATAACGATAAACTGTATAAGCTTGATATGACTAGTGGTAGCAAGTCAAAGGTATTAGATAAACGTGCGTTGTATATTACAGGGACTAATAAAAACCTATATTATAGTGATTACAGTAACGGTGGGTATTTGACAAAGCTAGATTTAAAAACGTTAAAAGCTGAGGTGCTAGTGAAGCAGCCAGTAACAAATTTAAAGGTTAGTGACAATTATTTACTGTATAATGTCCAGACAAAAGAACATAAACTTAAAATTAATTAAGTCAACAAACAAATATTAACAGGCACAAATGGACCCTTAAGTGAGTTCTTTGTGCTTTTTTTGTATATAATGTAAAGAAGACGGTTGGAGGTGAGGAGTTTGTGGAAGAAATTAGCTATAATTGCCATTATTATTATTTTTATTGATCCTATTTATACGGCTGGTAAGGCTGTTGTTCAGCAGGTGGTCGATTGGACAAATAATGATGAAATAGAAACTATGCTACTTTCAACTAAAGAGAAGATTGTAGATGTTACTGCAAGACTTTCAGATAATGCCTCAATTGAAACAGCCCTACCTATAGAAGATGTCCATGAAGCGGAGGTAGCCCCTACAGCTCCACCTATTCAGAAACCTGAAACAAAGTTAGTCGTGACAAATGCCAAGGAACTGGCTGATGCGATGTATGCGTATTATAATAGCTTTTCACCAAAGTTTGAAATTCAATATAAAGGGAATACACAGCGAATTGAACAAATTGTAGAAGAGGCCTATAACAATGCTATCAAACGCGATGACTATGTTTACGGCCATGTAAGTAAACATTCAATTCGATATGAATATGGGCGAAATAAAGCAACTATTTTTGGAGAACAGAGCTATTTAATGACGCCAGAGCAGGCGGCATATGTAGAGATGAATGTTCAAGAAATTATTGCTAAGATTAGTAAAAAATCTATGACGGATGTAGAAAAGGTACGAGCTGTCAATGACTATATTGTTGCCAATACTTCCTATACAGAACAAACGAATTCTAGCCCACACAGCGCTTATACCGTTCTTGCCGAGCACGGGGGAGTATGTCAGGGATATGCTTTACTTGCCCACTCTATGCTTCAAAAATTGGGTATTGAAACAAAATATATCGTAGGCTATGTAGGTCAAGAGGGACATGCTTGGAATCTAGTCAAGCTGGATGGACAATGGTATCATCTCGATACGACATGGAATGATCCAGTACCAGATCGTAAGGGCGCAATACGCTACCAATACTTTTTAGTAGATGACCGTACAATGGCGAAGGATCACACGTGGATTGCTGAAGACTATCCAAAAGCAACAAGCACACTGTATAGTTATTATCATGATATAGACTTCCCAGCACAGGTTGGAGACCAATTGTTTTATAGTAATATTGCAGATGACAATAAGTTATATGTACTAGATATGAAAACTGGTAAAACGAAGCGTGTCACAAATTCCCGTGCACAATATATCGTTTATTCGGATGGTTGGCTCTACTTTAGTAATTATTCACGAGGGGCGTATTTAACAAAGATTCGTCCAGATGGTAGTGGAGAAGAGGTACTTAATAGGGAGGATTCGAAGGATTTATTTATAAAGGATGGGTATCTCTATTTTACGACGAATGAATTGAAGAGACTGGCACTTTAAAAACAAGAAAAGGGCAATGACTTATAAACAGTCATATGCCCTTTTTGTTCGTTCAATTAAATAAGTAATAGGCTGATGCTGACAAAGGGTAATGTCCACTTGAGGATACATGAAGGTTATTTCCTCTGTAAACATCTTTAAAATGAGTGGATTATGTTTGATGGCACCACCATTACAATATAGAGTAAATGGTGTATTCTGATAGTTAATTTTTTTCAATACAGCGTTTGCTAGAATAGCTAGTTCGTGGGCTGCTTGTTGAGATATTTCGATGGCACAAGCATCTTCTTGCTCGACTGCCTTTGCCACAAAGGAACCCATCTTGGCCAGTTGTGCATTGGTATAGGAAGGGCGGAAGAGCCATTCAGCGAGCTCTGTAACATCTTGTATACCTAAAGATTGATAGACGGCTTCCTTTAAGATTGTTGGTTTCCCACGACCATCCTCCATTTTAAATATAGCTCTTACGACTTCCTGCCCTAACCAATACCCACTTCCCTCATCGCCAGCCCGATGTCCCCAACCCCCTACACGTACAATTCGTTGCCCATCAATGGCATAGGCAATAGCTCCTGTTCCAGCGATGAGTAGTGCACCTGCCTGTCCAGCAGTCACACCTAATAGTGTGGCCTCCGCATCATTTTCAATAATCAGCGTATCGATTTGTAGCTGTGTGGTCTGAAGAGCATTTTGAACAATGGCCACGACGGTTGCATGATCCTTCGGAGAATCAATGCCAGCTAAAGCAAAGGTAGCTACAGCAATTTGAGAATTAGGATACTTTTGCAAAAATGTTTCAACATTTGCTAAAAGCTCTTGTAAGATTGCTGTAGCTGATTCAACACCAATGGCTTGATAATTAGAGCCTTTAGCGGATATAGAATATTCAATGTCACCAGATTCAGCATGAACAACAGCACATGCTGTTTTTGTCGCCCCACCATCAATAATTAATAACCATTGCTTCATTGATTCCATTCCTCTAGAAAGGCTGTTAGTTCTTTTTCTGCTTCAATAATGGAATTTTCCTTTAAGCGAATCCATTCATAAAAATCATGGGCATTCAGTTTGGAGCGTTCAAGGGCAGCTTTCATAGTGGCTGGAGCGGGTCCACCTAGTAATGTTCGTACACCAACAAAAGATTCTGGTTTTAATGTCTTATAGAAATCCTCTTCTGAAATAGTTAATTCCTTGCCCGTGATCAATTTCGATTGTGTATTTGCAAGTCCCCATGTAAGACTAGCTAATGATTCCTCTCCATGAGCAAGTAGAACCTTAATACATTTACTAACAATACTATGTGCTTGACGGAAGGAAATTCCCTCTGAACGGACTAATGTATCAGCTAGCTCAGTGACATTCGCAAAGCTATTTTCAGCGCGATTTTTTAACTTCTTCTTATTGACATCCATTGTAACAACAAGCGAACCAAACAACTTATAAATACCAATTAAGCGGTCAATGGCACGCCATAAATAAGGCTGCATATCATCCTCAGTGTCTACGATATCGCCAAAAGGTGTATTATGTACCATCTGTAATACTGTACTTGCATCTCCTACAACCGCAGATAGTAATGAGCGTGTATGTTCTATAGAAACAGGATTACGCTTTTGAGGCATAATAGAGCTTATTTGCACATATGGACTTGCGAGTGTAAACGCATTAAACTCCTGAGTAGCCCATAATAAAAAATCTTGAGAAGTACGGCCAAGATTGAGTGCTGCAAGCTGTACAATACTTGCAGCCTCAGCTATATAATCTGCTCCTGCAACCGCATCCCATGCATTTTCGATAATATCATCAAAGGCTAGTAGATCACGCATACGTTCTCTACTAATATTAAAGCCTGTCGTTGTTAAGGCAGCGGCTCCCATACTGCTACGATTGACGGTTTTATAGACATGCTGCATTCGTTCAAAATCACGCTCTAGCTGATCGATCACGGCCTTTAAATAATGGGCGAAGGTTGTAGGCTGGGCCTGCTGTGTATGTGTGTAGCCAATCATAATGGTATCGATATGTTCCTCTGCAGCAGCGATTAAATCATCACGTAATGTTAGTAACTCGCGCATTAATAGTAATAATTTTTTTCTTAATGTCATTCGATAGATGGCAATACCCATATCATTTCGGCTTCTGCCAATGTGAAGATTTCCAGCAACATCACCAGCAAGCTCTATTAATTTATTTTCAATGCGGAAAAATAAATCCTCATATTGGGGACTGTAATCCTCTAAACGATAATAATTTAAGTCAATTTTTTTTAGAGCTATCCCAATTTGCTTTGCTTCATCTTTTTTTACAAGTCCTTGTTCTTCTAACATTTTTAAATGAGCAATATTGATTTGTAGCATAATTGTTAAAAAATTTTTTTTTGCCTCATCATAAGCTGGCTGTAAAACAATTTTTCGATAGATGTTAGAAGGGAATATCATCCCATCTTCCAGCTGTGTTTTATTGCGAAAATCTTCAAACATTGTCATGGCCCCCTAATAGATTGGCAGCTAAATGGCTGTACCAGCACTGCCTTTTGATAGTTTTTCAGAAATAATAAGGACAACTAAAATTAAACAAATTTGTAAGACACCATAAGCACAGGCGGTCCCAAATTTAAATGCATATAATTTTTGGAATATCGCTACAGACAATGGAATAGTGGATGTACTGTAAATTAGAATGGATGCAACGAATTCACCAAAGCTTTGCACGAGGGCTAAGAGTGTCCCTGCTAAAATCCCGGTGAATGTTAAAGGCACGACAATACGTCTAAATGTATACCACCAGTTGGCTCCTAAGCCACGTGATGCCTCTTCAATCGATTGATCTAGCTGTACAAGAGAGGCGGATGTTGATCGAAAAACAAGTGGTAAATGTCGAATAAAGTAGGCTAATGGCAAAATCCAAAATGTCCCGATCAATACTTGATTAAAACTAAAGATACTTTCTGTACTAAAAGCAGCAATTAAATTAACAGCAACAACTGTTCCTGGCAAAGCCCAAGGTACCATTATCAAAATATCGAGCAAGGTTTTCCCCTTAAAATTTAAGCGCACCATAGCATAAGCAGCCGCGACACCAAAGATAATATTGCCCAGTGTTGCAATGACACCCATTTGAATGGAGTTCCAAATAGGTCGCCATGTGCGCTCATCAGTAAAAAGGGCAATATAATGATCAATTGTATAGTCGGTCGGGAGAATTTGCGTTTTCCAAGCGCCATCCACAGAAAAAGAGATCAATATCAACACTAAAATAGGCAGTATCAATATTAATGTGCCAACAAAAGAAGCGATTGTTGCTATAATTTTTACCTTTTTTGAGGATACCTCTGAACGATGAACACTAATTCCCTTACTTAGATTTTGATAATTTCTGCGATTTTGATACCAGCGCATAATGATTAAAAAAGTGATAGATACAAAAGATAATATCATCGACTGTGTCGCAGCCATTTCAAGATTACCATTTGTACGTGATAAATAAATTTGCATCGTCATAGTACGCTCTACACCAAACATCAAAGGTGCAGTATAAGAAGCCATAGAAATCATAAACACCAATAAGGATGAGGCAACAATAGAAGGTGTGAGCATTGGTAAAATAACCTTTGTCCATACGCGAATACGCCCTGCACCCAGACTAGTAGCTGCCTCTTCAAGAGCAGGATCAAGCCCCTTAATAGCAGCAGAGGCAGTCAAATAGAAGTACGTATACATTGTGAATGTATGAACAACGATGACGCCCCATATTCCCTTCAAGGCAAAAGGAACGTGATCCAACCCAAATAGATGCTGAAAAATTCGTGGGAAAATCCCGCTATCACCATATAAAAATGAAAAGGACAAAACACCTACTAGAGGAGGAAGTGCCATTGGAACCAAAACTAAAACAGACAATATCCGTCTCCCAGGGAAATTATAGCGTTCTAGTAAAAAGGCCATTGTTACCCCAACAAGTGCACAGCAAATAACACTGATAAATGAAATATAAATACTGGTCCACAAGGCCTCTAAATTTGCTGGACTAGCTATATCAAAAAATTTCTTATAATGAAAGAATGCTTCATCACCAGCAAAGCTTTGGATGAAAGTTTGATAGAAGGGATAAACCACATAGGCGAATAACACTAAAAATAATGGCGAGATTAAAACATAGACAAACCAATTAGCATGAAAAATTCGCGTCCACATACTTTCAGACTGTTTCTCCATATTGGCTTCCTCCTATTCCCCTAAAAAGTATAGTGAATCTTGTGCCATATGGATTGTAATATCTTCACCGATCTTTTTGATTTGGTCATAAGAATTAATAAGCATTACTTTAAGTGAGAACGCAGTAAAATCTACAATGTAATTAACGCTAATGCCTGTGAATTCAACAAATGTAATTTTTCCTGTTAATGTGTTTTCACCAGTACCAAGTTGAATCGATTCTGGACGAATAGAAATAAATACTTTGTCTCCAATCATATGCGTTAAGGAGGGAGAGCTTTGTTGCTTTCGCCCAGTTAAATTATGTCCATTCACTGTTCGTACTTGTACACTTTCCCCATCAATAGCTTGGATTGAGCATTCAATTAAATTAGTTTCACCAATAAAATTTGCCACAAAACGATCCTTGGGTTGATGATAAATTTCCTGAGGAGTACCAATTTGTTTGATATAGCCATTTTCCATGACCATAATTCGATCCGACATAGACATGGCCTCCATTTGATCGTGAGTAACGTATATCGTTGTGACTCCAAGCTCAGATTGGATTCGTTTGATTTCAATACGTGTTTCCTCACGCAATTTTGCATCTAGATTGGATAGAGGTTCATCAAGCAATAAAATATCTGGCTCTATCACGAGTGCTCTAGCTAAAGCAACACGTTGCTGCTGTCCACCAGATAGCTCATTTATTTTTCTGTTGCCGTAAGCAGCAAGATGCACTTGGCATCTAATTCGATCAACCTTGTTCTGAATCTCAGCTTTTGAAAATTTTCGAACTTGTAAACCAAATGCAATATTCTCATCAACTGTCATATGGGGGAAAAGGGCATAATTTTGAAATACCATGCCGATATTGCGCTTATTGGGCTGAAGTCGAGTGACATCTCGCTCATCAAAAAGAATTTTGCCTTTAGTTGGGTAATAAAAGCCTGCAAGCATCCTTAAAGTGGTTGTTTTGCCACAGCCGCTAGGACCGAGAAAGGTAAAAAATTCACCAGCTTTTATTTCAAGATTTAAGTCTTTCACGCCATACACTTGACCAAATTGCTTCGAGACATTTTCCATTCTGACACTTCTCAATCATTAGCTCCTCTCTAACAAAGAATCTAGATGATACAGGAAGGTAAAAATTCGCTGTATAAGCCGAATTTTTACCCGTTCTACTATTTACCGCGCCCTTTAATATTGTTATCCCAGTATTCCATCCATTCGGCTTCTTTGTCAGACATTAGCTGCCAATCAATATCAAATGTTTTTAAATCTAATTCCTGATACCATTCTGGCATGGAGGCTTTGTCGATATCAGAACGTGTAGGAATTTGATAGTAATCATTAGCTAATTGTGTTACCATCTCTTTTTCAAATAAAAACTCTACAAATAGTTTCGCATTTTCTAGGTTTTTCGCATTGTTTACAACTGCTACACCGTCTACTAAAATAGGTGCTCCACTTTTAGGATAAATATAATCAAAAGGATAATCTGTCGTATATTTTTTTAACAAAATATCTTGTAGATTCCATAGGGAGACACTGCCTTCTTGACGTGTTAGCTTTAAATACAAGGCATTAGGGTCTTGTGTGTACTCCTTTGTATTGGCATCTAATTGTAGTAACCATTCATAGCCTTTATCTGGTGAATCTGCATCTTGCCGTACAATCATGGAAGAATAAATCGTACGCATTGTGCCTGACGCCAGTACACCTCTGATTAAAATTTGATCCTTCCATTTAGGATCTAATAAGTCATCCCAGTCCTGTGGACCAGTTTCTTTTGTTAGTAAATCACTATTAATCATAATTACTTCTGGTAACAGCATCTCGCCGAACCATCGTCCTTCAACATCTTTGTGTGTGGTATCAATAGAGTCAATAAAGCTCGGCTGCCAAGCATGTAGTAAGTCTTCATTGGCGCCAACAATGAGCGCTGATTGGGTTCCGCCCCACCAAAAATCTGCTTGAGGATTGGCTTTCTCTCCACGAAGACGTTCTAAAATTTGTTGAGCACCCATCGTTAGAAATTCTACTTCAATGTCTGGATATTTTTCATTAAACTGATCGATCACATTTTGCACCATTTCTTCGTCACGTCCAGTGTAAATTACTAGCTTGCCTGAAGGCGACGTTGCTGCTACTTCTGTTTTTTTACCATCCGATGCCTCGTCATTATTTGCTGCATCATTTGTAGAATTTTGCTGATCTTTGCCATTACAAGCAGCTAAAACGAAAAGCATTAACATAAGGAAAAAACCAAGAATATAGGCTTTTTTCATCAACTTCCCCTTTCTTAAAGTAAGTTACTTGCATATTGCAGTATAATACCGAAGGGGGACATTAATGTTAGAATTATTAAAAAATTACATTTGCATTCATCATAGCGAAGTGCATAATGGTAAGCAATGGCATTTCATTAAAGTTCAAAAAAACTCCTTAAAAAGGAATCATTCCATTTTTAAGGAGTTTTTTGTCGTTTTATGAATGTGCTTCTAATAAGCTATCCTTTTGTTGACGTTGTGCAACAATGGTTGGCAGCATCATACCAGCAATCACCAGTACAATCCCAATAATTTGTACAGCAGTTAAAGGTTCATGCAAAACAATAACGGAAACAGTAACAGCCACTGGTAATTCAATGGCACTTAAAATAGAAGCAAGCGCACCACCGATTTTAGGGATAGCAATTGAAAATAGATAAATCGGTAAAATGATACCGAAAAGACCTAGTGCTAGTCCGTATTTCCACAGGCCTTGCATGAATAGTTTACCGTTCCAAATAACCTCTGGGCTTAGGAAAATACTGATCAAAATAAGGGCTACAGAGGAAACGATTAATACCCTTGATGTGGTAGTCACGCCCTCGACGGGTCGAGAATTAAATTGAATAAAACATGCAAAAGTAACGGCTGCTGTAAAACCGAATAGCCATCCTTGAATAGGAATGTCACTTAAATCTACATTTAATACACCTGCAGCTAGAATCGTTCCTATAAATAAGATAACGATTGAAATTACTTCAGGTCTACTTGGTAATCTTTTATGGAGGGCACAATCAATCAGTAGACCAATCCATGTAAATTGGAATAACATGACTACTGCAAGAGAAGCAGGAAGATACTTTAAAGATTCTCCGTACACGATACCTGTTGTCCCTGTAAAAATTCCCGCGCATATTAAAATAAGTAAGCCCTTCTTGGACGGTCTTGGTAATTTTCTGTCAGTAAAAATAAAGATGGATATTACGAGTAAAAAGCCAATAATATATTGGCTTGATACAGCCTCCGCTGATGTAAAGCCATGCTGCATAGCTACTTTGACAATAGTCGACAAGATCCCGTAACTACTAGATGCAATAACAATCAAAAGAGGGTAAATCAAATTGTTTTTCATATATTAGTTATTCACTTCCTAAAACTGTTTAACCATATGGTGAAAAGGCTCATCAATAATTGACCAAGGCTCCGTAATAACAAAGCCTAGTCGTTCATAAAGACGGCGAGCTTCTTCTTTTTGGGTTTCAACATTTAAAGATAATTTTGTATAGCCACGCTGCTTTGTCAGCTCTTCAGCAAATTGTAATAGCAATGTTCCGATTCCTTTACCACGTGCAGCTGGTGCAACACAAACTGTATCAATGTAAGCCTCATCTTCATGGGCTTCTTGGTCAATAACAATGGATGGCGCATTTTTTGCTTCAAGCCATTTAACAAGGTTAGCGTCCATGTGAACGGCTTGTTCGCCGTGATAATAAACGAGAATCCCCAAAATCTGTTCATTTTCAGTAGCGACAAAAGTATTTAAATAAGAATGTCGATTGTCTTCTTGGTGAAAAAGAACAGTCAGCTCTTGTATAACAGCCTCCCTTGATTGCTCACCAGTTAAGCGATTAGCAATATCGCCAATGGCGTCGATAATTAAAGGCACAACGGCATGGGCATCTTGTGGTTGCGCTTGTCGAATTGTAATACTCATTTTGATAATCCCTACCTTTCTATAGGCAAGTATAACAAAGATAGGGGATGACTCAAGTTATCCATCCTCTCATAAAGAAATGCCAAAAGTAAAAACCTTTATAGAATGACAATTTTCGTGTTAATCTATAATGACTAGACTTTCAGGAGGACTATCATGACAAAGCAAGAGAAGGATTTTATATTAGTCTATGGAGATGCTTTTATTGACTATATTGCTGATGATGTAACAAACACATCATTTACTAAATATATGGGTGGCGCAACGGTCAATGTTGCAGCGGGTATTAGCCGCATTGGTGCGCCTTCCGCATTAATTACAATTACGGGGGATGACGAGGGCTCGCAATTTGTGCGAGATGGGCTTGCCCAAGAGGGTGTGAAACTGGATTATGCCGTATTTGATCCAGCAAAACGAGTAAGTGGTGTATATGTGCATCTAACAGAAGCATGTGAGCGAATTTTTAAGGATTATGTTGATGAAACACCTGATTTACAAGTTGAACCATCACAGCTAAATGAAGCAGCTTTTAAGCATGCCTCTGCTTTAACGGTGTGTTCAGGCACAATGTTCCATCCAACGGCTCTTGCTACAACACGAGTAGCAGTAGAAATGGCTAAGGACAAGGGTGCGATTATTGCAATGGATGCAAATATTCGTCCTTTACGTTGGAGCAGTGAAGAAATTTGTCGAGATACGATTACATCATTTTTTGAGGATGTCGATATTTTAAAGGTGACGGATGATGAGCTATTCTTCCTGACAGAGACAAGTAGCTTAGAAGACGGTATCGAGCAATTAAATAGCTATTTAGTGCCTATTATTTTAATTACCGTAGGAGAAAACGGGACTTATGCAGTCCTTAATGGTGAAGTTATACATGTACCGACTGAGAAAGTAGTGCCTGTGGATACAACAGGTGCGGGAGATGCATTTATGGCAGGTGTCCTACGTGATGTCCATTACAATGGTTTACCTACAACAAAAGAAGAACTAGTGCGTTGTACAAGCTTTGGCAACAAATTAGGAGCGTTTGCCGCAACAAAAGCAGGTGCTTTAACGGCTCTACCATATTATGAGGATATTAAGCATTTACTAAAATAAACATGTGAGGCGTGGAGAATATGGGGAAAGACTACGATGTTTTAGTAAAGGATCAACTGTTCTTTGGCGGTGCAAAAGATGCAGAGGCTGCATTTACACAAGAATCCGTTGATGTTGTGATAGATGTTCGTGTTCAAGGGCTATCCCCTCAAGACCAGGAGACAGTTCCTTATTCTTATAAACATATGCCTATAGCAGATGAAGATAGTGAGGTAGCATCATCCATTCAACAAGTCGCGCAAGAAGTTGCTATAGCCTTTGAGACAGGGCAAAAAGTATATGTTCACTGTGGAAGTGGTGGTGGACGTGCAGGTGTTGCAGCTACTGCTATATTAATGGAGTTGGGAATGGCTGATTCATTAGAAGCAGCACAGGCAGCTGTCAAAAAAGCTCGTCCATTGGTGACGATACGCCCTAAAATGGAAGACGCGCTGCAAAAACTTTATAAATAATTGAGAAGATGTACTAATTAAGGTACATCTTTTTTTATGATGTAAGAGATACTTTGTTCTATACATATTAGAACAAAGTTGTTATAGTTAATGTATAACAAATAATGAGGTGATCTGTATGATGGAGGAATTAGCAAAAGTTCCATGGGCAGTAATAGCACCGCTCATCATCGTTCAAATTATTTTGATGATTGTAGCACTTATTGATTTACGAAAAATTCATGCAACAAACGGCCCTAAAATTCTTTGGGTGTTTATTATTCTTTTTGCTAATCTATTTGGATCAATTGCGTACTTTATAGTGGGGAGAAAGCAGTCATGACAACTTTACTTCAAGTTATAGGTTTGACCAAGCAATTTGCAGAGCACAAAGTTGTAGATGCTATTCATTTTAACTTAGAGGAAAAAACTTCTACGGCTTTAATTGGTCCAAATGGAGCTGGCAAGACAACCACTTTATCTATGTTAACGGGGCTTTTAAGACCGACTGCTGGAAATGTAAAAATGCTAGGTAATGATTTACGTGCGAATATAGGTTTTTTACCCCAATATCCACAATTTCATCCTTGGTTAACTGCGTTAGAGTTTACAGAAATGGCTGCAAAATTGAATGGTGTAGCAGCCAAAAAGGCTAAATTAGAAGCACAAAAAACCTTAGAATTTGTAGGGTTAGGGGACGTCCAACATAAAAAAATAGCCTCTTTTTCAGGTGGAATGAAGCAGCGACTAGGTATTTCCCAAGCAATAGTGCATAAGCCTAAATTACTGCTATTAGACGAACCTGTTTCAGCATTAGATCCAGTTGGCCGTAGAGAAGTACTTGATTTATTAAAAGGACTACAGCAAGAGACGACTATTTTATACTCAACGCATATTTTAAATGATGCTGAAGAAATGACAGATCAACTATTATTCTTGCAAAATGGAAAACTAGTAGAGCAGGGAACATTACGTGAAGTACGGCAACGTTTTGATGAGCAAAATTATGTCATTGAATTTGGCAGTGAAGAAGAGGCTAAGCTTTTTGCAAATTCCTCTAATCATGTAATAGGTTGTAATGTGTATATTGAGATCGTGAATGAAGAGCCGACGATGAAAATGTTGCTTCAACGGTTAAGTGAATGTCCTTATACAATTAGAAAGGTAGAGCGACAGACAGCATCTTTGGAAGAAATTTTCATGAAGGTGGCGAAAAAGGCATGAGAGGATTCAATGTACTTCTGCAAAAGGAATTTAGAGAAGCATGGCGGAGTTGGAAGTTTCTATGGATTCCTCTAGTGTTTGCTCTGCTTGGAATGAGTGATCCACTAACAAACTATTATATGATGGATATTTTAAATGCTGTTGGAAATGTTCCAGAGGGCTTTGAAATGTTGATGCCAGAATTAATGCCACTGGATTTAATTCAAGCTTCTATCGGGCAATTTCAAACAATTGGCTTATTGGTGATGATGGCTTCATTTGTAGGAGCTATTAGTAAGGAACGCGCTAATGGTATGGCAACATTACTATATTCTAGGCCTATATCATTTGGCGCATATTTTTTGAGTAAATTTGTTGTTATGAGCACCATTTGTTTTGTTAGTATTTTAGCTGGGTTTGGTGCAAGTGTCTATTATACTACTATTCTATATGGAACGTTGGACGTGGGTGCACTGTTAGTAAGCTTTTCTACGTACTATATTTGGCTGCTATTTGTGATAGTTGTTACGTTAATGATGAGTGCCAGCTTCAAAACAGTTATTGCTACAACATGTGCATTTACAGTAATCTTTGTTGGGCAAATTATCGATATGATTATAGGAATCTTTTGGACAATATCTCCGTGGAAACTGGCAAGCTACGGAATTGCAAAATTTCGAGGAACAATAGAGATGTCAGATTACTGGTGGAGCTTAGTCATTACGCTAGCATTGACAATTATCTGCATCGGCATTGGTATCGTGATGATGAAAAGAAATGCGTCTATGACAAAAATCTGAAGAGAAAACGGTAAAAATGGATTTTTACCGTTTTTTATTTTAAATCATCCTACCATTTATAAGCAAAATCAATCCTACAAAGAACATAATCCAAGAAAGGGTCGAGCTTGTTCTTTGATCAAAAAGCGTTTGAATTTTTCTTAAAGGTTTATTCATAAATCGGCGGAATAATAGATGTAAGCATAGTAGGATGATCCCTGGTGCAATCATTACTAAATTATATCCTGCCAATAAAGGTAACCATTCATAAAACACTATTTGATTACTCGTTAAAATACCTATTGCCGCGAAATAAGGAAGAGCGGTTGCAACTTCTAAAATAGAAGTTGTGAAACCTAAAGCTACCATAGAGCCCACATGTAAAGATTTTGGTTTAGGGGGTCCATTTGCCTTTCTTTTTGGAACTAACCAACTGCCAATAAATAAAATTCCCCCTACTATGGTCATGATTAATCGAGCTGAGTAACTATCTAGCAAATTAGAAATAGGGTTGAATATGACACCTAGACCTAACATTAAAAAATTCCCAGTACTAAAGTAAAACAACCCAACAGTCATTAAATAGGTTAATAAAAGGCGGATCTGCTGTTTTTTAGCCACAAGCAATACATAGACGGATACGCCAATTATAGAAGGACTAAACATGTCTAACAAAGCTAAGGTACCAATCAGTAGCAACATTTCTATGTTCATGATTATGATTTTCCTAACGCCTGTTTTTTTGTTTCATAAACATGAAAAGCCTGCTCTATAAAATGTAGAAATTCTTCCTCTAAAGGATATAATCCAATTTGTTCAGATTTATAAGTAGATTTTCTTATGGTCCACATCTTCTCTAAAAATTCATCATTTCCGTTATATTCTACCTCGGCTTTTTCCATCATTCGTTTAATAATAAACTGAACGGAATCGGCTTCAGGACTTTCCTTATGAAGCTGCTTTAATTGACCTAATAAACCAATCCACTCTAAAGAATTAGGATCATTTTTATTTAAATTGGGTAATTTTCTAAGTAGTTCCATTTCTGTAGCTGCAAAAATCTGCTGGCGGAAGGCTTGCTTATTATCTCGTTCTTGATTTGAAAGCTTAATGTACTTTTGGATAAGGGACTCTGTCAACCCACCTTCGATAGACGAAGCATTCTTTAATCCAAGAATAGTGTTCTTCATTTGCTGTAGTTTCTTTTGCTCTTCTGCTACAAAAGCTAACTGATGGTCTAAACTTGCTTCCCAGTTCCATGAATTATTGATAAGCGTCTGAATTTCTTTCAACTTGAAGCCCAATGCCTTTAAAAATACAATCTGTTGTAACGTTTTGAGTTCGTTCTCTCCGTATATCCTATGTCCCCCCTCAGTCTTTGCTATAGGAAGTAACAAGCCGATCTCCTCATAGTAACGTAACGTTCGAACAGAAATGCCAGTTTGTTTTGATACATTGTGAATCGTAATCAAGGTAATCACTCCTCCTCTCTGTTAATGACATTATATAAAATGACGTAACGTCACTTTCAAGAGGGATTGTAAAACTCCTTTCTTGGAATCTCTATAACTTAGGAATATAATGGGTGTGTAACTCGAAATTTGTCAAATAACTCGGAAAATATATAGACTACTATAGAAAGAAGGGACATGAAAAGTGGGAACTGAAAATTCCGATCGTTTCCTGACAGCGTTTAATCGAATAGATCATAGACTGAGAGATATTGTAGGTGCGAAGGATTTTATGCCTTTTTATCGGCTGATTGATCAAGCAAAGAAAAAGGATGTCTTGGTGAAGAAATATGAAGATGATCTCCGCTCATATGCGGACTTACGAAATGCGATTGTGCATCATCGTACATCATTACATTATGTGATTGCAGAGCCACATACTGATGTTGTAGAACGAATTGAATACATAGATGCTACCCTTGCTAAGCCAACGCTTGTGGGGCAAATGTTCCGTAAAAGAGTATTGATTTTTCAAGAAAATGATTCTTTAAAACATGTTTTAAAAGTGATACGTCAGCGCAAATATACACAATTTCCTGTTTATTATAATAAGCAGTTTAAGGGGCTCATCACAACAGTAGGAATCACAAATTGGCTTGCGTCAAAGATGGGTGGTGATCATTTACCGAAAAGAATACCAACACTGCATGATATCTTATTGCATGAGAAAAATAGAGTGAATTACAAATTTGTCAGTAGAACGATATCCATCTATGAGGCTGAGGAAATATTTAAACAAGGAGTCGAAAGAGGGAGACGCTTTGAGGCATTATTAATAACGGAGCATGGTCAACCACATCAAAGATTACTCGGTATTATTACGCCCTTAGATATTGTCAAAATTGATTAACAAAAAAACGAGACTAGACAAGCAATTAAGGGCTTGAATGTCTCGCTTTATCTTTTAAGCTGATGTACAAGGAACCATTTGTTTGGACTTGAGCAAAATAAACTTCTTCTACAGAATGCACATTTTGCTTTTTCAATTTCTTTATTACCCAGTCTTCTGTCAGCTCAAGTTCAACAATATTCTCGGTAATAAGTTGACCATCAGAAATAACTTCTGTAGGAAGGTAGGTAGGTGGTGATACATCGGCTTTAACATCCTGCTTTGTAGCCACTTGTTCAGAGGTTTTTTGTAGCACACTGAGCTTTCCATTCGTTTCTAGTAAAGCATACTCAACGTCCTGTACGGAGAAAATGGCTTGTTCACGTAACATCATTGTAAGCTCATCTAGATGAAGACGGTTTTTTTGTAGTGCTGATTCTAATATAAGACCCTTTTGAATAACAATTGTTGGTTTATCATCAATGAGAACGCGAGCTTTTTTAGATTTAATCGTAATAACGGTCATCAAATACGTTAAAGCACTCCACCAAACGAGAGAAATCAAACCATCTAAAAATGGTGTTTCTTCCTGAGAGGCAATTTCTGAAGCGATCGACCCAAATGTAATACCTGTAATGTAATGGAAAAACGTTAACTGGCCTAATTGTTTTTTACCAAGTAGACGTGCCAGAATTAGTAAGGCAAAAAACGAAAGTGTTGTTCGTAGAATCATTTCCCAAAAGTGAGCATGAATAAAGCTTTCCATGCATATATCAACTCCTTTTACAGCTGTCGAACTATAGCTTGTGCAAAATGGTCGATAGTATGCGACAATCATTTTTAAACAAAATAAGAGTGAGGTGGCAACATGAATAAACAATTAAATGTAACCAATCCAATCTATCCAATAATGATTGCAATCGGTGTTGCTCACCTAATAAATGATACGATGCAAGCTGTTATCCCAGCGATGTTTCCGATATTTAAGAGTGAATTAGGATTGACCTTTACACAAATTGGAATGATTTCTTTTGTATTAAACATATTTGCTTCTGCATTGCAGCCTGCGGTAGGCTTTATTAGTGATAAAAAACCAATGCCTTATGCTTTACCTATCGGTATGATTAGTTCATTTATAGGGATTGCTATTATAGCGTTCACAACGCAGTATTGGATTATTATTATTGCGGTATTATTTATAGGCTTCGGGTCAGCTATTTTTCACCCTGAGGGATCGAGAGTTTCCTTTATGGCAGCTGGATCTAAACGAGGACTTGCGCAGTCAATTTATCAAGTGGGGGGAAATTCAGGGCAAGCACTAGCACCATTAATTAGTGCTTATATCTTTGATATTTTAGGGCAACGTGGGGCTGCAATCATATTAGTAATTGCAACGTTTGGTATCATTTTATTAAGTAAAATTGCTACATGGTATAAAAAACAATTGGAGCAGGAGCGTGCAACTAAGAAAAAGCGTGTACTCGTCTCAACATTGCCTCCATTAACAAAGAAACAAGTAGGAATCGCATTAACATTATTATTTACAATTATTTTTGCACGATCATTTTATACAACAAATATAACAAGTTTTTATGTGTTTTATCTAATGGATCACTATGAGGTCAGCCTTCGACTAGGGCAAATATTAATATTCACCTTCATGGCATTTGGTGTAGTAGGTACCTTTTTCGGAGGTTCTTTATCAGACCGTATTGGTAGGAAAAATGTCATTATCCTTTCTGTAGTTGGCCCTATGCCATTTTGTTTAGCATTGCCATATGTACCATTATGGGCGGCTATGATATTTTTAGTTATTATTGGTACGTTGATTATGATTAGCTTCTCCGTAACGGTGGTCTATGCGCAAGAGTTAGTCCCAACAAAAATTGGCACCATGGCAGGTTTAACAACAGGATTTGCTTTTGGAATGGGCGCAATAGGGGCAATGGTTATCGGCGTTTTAATGGATCATAAAGGCATTGATTTTACAATGATTGTTGTTTCATTATTACCTTTATTATTACTAGTTGCCTTCTTCTTACCGAAAGATAAACCTGCTTCAGCTGCTGTCTAATAAAAAAAACGCGTATCTACGCGTTTTTTTATTGTCTTAATGGAGCTAAGAATTCTGCTGGCAATTTTTCCTGATCAATTACATAGCCCTCTGAAATATGAACTTCATGCATTTTATCGTTGTAAGTAAATTTAAAGATGCCATTGTCAAAATCTGTGCCAATTTCTTTGAAGAATATACCTTCAATCGATACATACTTAGGACATGTAAATGCTACTTTAAAGTTCTCCTGTTCTTTAATTAAGTAAGCACGTACTCCTTTTTCATATGTTTCATTTGCATCATCATCGGTTGGGCGTTGAACAGCTACGATATGAAAATCAACAAAAGGAACTTCCTTTAACAGTACGTTTAAGAACGAACCTTTAGTGATTTCCTCCCAACGGCTTTGTGCGCTTTGCCCTACGATAATTTGTGAAATACTATAATTCTTCGCGACCTCTGCAATAACCTTTTGTATGGGGCGTTTTTCATTATCTTGCAAAATAAATTTTTCAACCTCAAGTTCATCTGATAACTTTTTCCATTGCTCTATATAACTAGATTTCTCTGCGTCAAATGCATCAAGGGGTTGCGAATCGACTGAAAGAATATAGAGTGGGCAATCAAGCATTGTGGCCATCTTATGACCACGACGAATCAAACGTTCGCCATTTAAGCCGTAATAAACACAAACTAATATACTTTCATCCAAACGCCCTTTTACATGCTTCATAAAAAATGTACACCTCTTATCTGTTGGTATTTTGTTAATTTCACTGTTGATTTTGAAAAAATTATCCTAAAACAGCTAAAATCGATGCTGTTACAGTGCATTATGCTCACTTATATTGTATACTTAAAAATGTATAAAAGTTAACGAAAATGTATTGGAAAACCCTTGAAGGATTAAGCTTAAATCGATAATTAGAGATTATTTAATTTATGCATTCTGTGCATCTATGCTAATTTGCTTTCATATGCCACACTATTATGCAGTGAGTTAAATAGATAGTCAAGTGTCTTCATTATGCTGATATTAACTGAGTTGTAACTGTATAAATTATCTGATTTTCCACAAGTTATTTAGGCTTGCATCGGGTTAGAAGTGACTAAATAACTAAAATAACCGTTTTTATAAACAATTAGGCACTTTAATACCCCACCACATTCCATTAATAAATTTCAAGAATACATCTAATATGTTCCTTAGCTTGAACAAATTTCTAAAGTCTTAGCACTTTACATGCCCATCACCACAAAAATTTGCTAGATGATTTAGATAGTAGGAGGTTTTCATTTGGTCACAGTTCTCATTGCGATACTTTTGCCATTTGTTTGTGCTGCTCTAATTCCATTGCTTTACAGGCGACTAAGGCGTGTCACACATCTTGGCTGGTTTGTTTTATCTGTTCCATTCATCTTGTTTCTTTTACTCGCTCGCTATATTCCTCAATTAGCCGAGGGTAAAACCTTTATTCATACATATGAGTGGATTCCCTCTTTTAATATAAATTTCACAACTTACCTAGATGGACTCAGTATGATTTTTGGTCTGCTGATTACAGGTGTAGGTAGTTTAGTCATTTTATATTCTATTTTTTATTTATCAACGAAAGAATCTCTTCATCATTTTTACTGCTATTTATTACTATTCATGGGCGCTATGCTTGGCGTTGTTTTTTCAGATAACCTAATGGTATTATACACATTTTGGGAATTAACGAGTGTGTCATCATTCCTATTAATCGCATTTTGGCATCATAGAAAGGCTTCTCGGGCAGGTGCTAAAAAAGCGATGATGATTACCGTCTTTGGCGGACTCTCAATGCTTGCGGGTTTCTTAATGCTCTATGTAGCTTCTCATACATTTAGTATTCGTGAAATTGTAGCTAATGTAGAGGTTATACGAGATCATACCTTATTTACGCCAGCACTTATTCTAATTTTACTAGGGGCTTTTACAAAATCTGCACAATTTCCATTCCACATTTGGTTGCCTGATGCTATGGAGGCCCCAACACCTGTTAGTGCTTACTTACATTCCGCAACAATGGTGAAGGCAGGCATTTATTTAGTTGCTCGTTTTTCACCGGTTTTTGGAGGAGAGGCAGTATGGTTCTGGCTAGTTAGTGTTATCGGCCTAGTTACATTATTCTGGGGCTCCTTTAATGCTGTCCGTCAGACGGATTTAAAAGCATTATTAGCCTTTTCAACAGTGAGTCAGCTTGGTTTAATTATGAGTCTCTTTGGTCTTGGGTCTGTTGGTCATTATTATGGCTATGAGGAAAACTCAATTCTTTACACCCAAGCAAGCTTTGCAGCGCTATTTCACCTTGTGAATCATTCGACCTTTAAAGGAGCTTTATTCATGATGGTTGGAATTGTCGATCATGAAGTAGGTACTCGTGATATTCGTCGTTTAGGTGGCTTAATGTCTTTCATGCCTATCACTTTTACAATTGCTGTGATTGGTAGCTTCTCAATGGCAGGACTGCCACCATTTAATGGCTTTTTAAGTAAGGAAATGTTTTTTGCAGCAGTATTGGCCATTCGTGATGTAGAAGCATTCTCTATTGCTGATATAGGGCTGTTTTTTCCTATAGTAGCATGGGTGGCAAGTATCTTTACCTTTGTCTATAGTTTGATTTTAATTAGTCGTACATTTTTGGGTAAACTACAGCCAGAGAAGATTGATAAAAAACCACACGAAGCTCCACTTGGCATGTTAATATCGCCAATTATTTTATGCTTGTTGGTAGTTGGTATCTTTTTCTTCCCTAATATATTAGGTCATTATATTTTAGAGCCTGCTATGGCTAGTATTTATCCAACATTCCCAACTACAAGTGAGTTAACACCACATATTCATGCATGGCATGGCATCAATGCAGAGTTATTGATGACAGTAGGTGTCATTATTATTGGAATTATCTTATTTAAAACATTAAAAAGCTGGAAGCCACTTTATCGTCTATTTTCACAAAAGTATACGTTTAATACGTATTACAATCGAATGATAGAGATGAGTGAAAATGGCTCACAGAAGCTTACCAATAAATATATGACAGGTAATTTAACACATTATTTTGTCTATATATATGTATTTTTTGTTGCACTTATCGCTGGTTATTTTGTTTGGTCAGATGCCATGACCTTTAATTTTGACAAAGATTCGGCTATAGAATCCTACGAGTTAATCCTTGTGTTTGTCATGATTTTTGCTGCTGTTTGGATGATTTTCGCAAAGGGTCGGGTGACAGCCATGTTGCTAAATGGTGTACTAGGCTATTCTATTGCCTTCTTCTTTGTTATTTTCCGTGCACCAGACCTAGCTTTAACACAATTAGTTGTTGAATCGGTCACAACAGCTTTATTCCTTTTATGTTTTAAATATCTGCCAGATTTAATGCCAGAGCTACCACGTAAAAGGGTTCAATGGTCAAAAGCATTAATTTCTATTTTTGTTGGTGCAACCGTAACTATTGTTGGTTTAGCAGTAGTACACTATGATCGCTTTGAACCAGTGGCTACTTACTTCAATGATGCCTATGAATTGGCTGGCGGTTCCAACATCGTTAATACAATACTAGGGGATTTCCGTGCTTTTGATACGATGCTAGAGGTTGTTGTTCTTCTAATTGCTGGCTTAGGGGTCTATGCTCTGACAAAGCTTAAGCCACGAAAGGAGGAAGCAGATCATGAAAATTAATGATGTGATTTTAAGAACCGTCACCAAAGCCGTTGTGTTCATTATTTTAACACTCGGCGTGTATTTATTCTTTGCTGGGCATCATGCTCCTGGTGGTGGCTTTATAGGTGGTCTGGTGTTAGCCTCAGGCATTGTTTTGTTATATCTAGCCTATGATATTGAAACTGTTCATAAAGGGATGCCTTTCGACTTCAAAAAAGTTGCAGCTCTTGGTGTATTGCTAGCAACTGGAACAGCAATAGGTTCGTTGTTTTTTGATGTCCCATTTTTAACACAAGCACATACGTATATAGATGTTCCTATCTTTGGGAAAATGGGCTTTTCAACTGTCACTATTTTTGAAGCAGGTGTGGCTTTAACAGTGGTGGGGGTTGTTGTAACAATTATTTTAAGTATAAGCGAGGATGAGTAGCCAATGGAGTCTTTAATACTTGTTTTAGTAGGTATATTAGTAGCTGTTGCGACGTACTTAATCCTCTCGAAGCAGTTATTGCGTGTTATTTTAGGCACCGCTGTTTTATCTCATGCTGCCCACTTACTGATTTTGACTATGGGAGGTTTAAAAAAAGGGGATGTCCCGTTATTAGGAGAATCAGAGGGACCATATACAGATGCATTACCTCAAGCATTAATATTAACAGCGATTGTGATTAGCTTTGCTGTCACTGCTTTTGTTCTCGTTTTAGGGTATCGCGCGTACAAAACAAATGGTTCAGGGAATTTTGATGAATTGAGAGGTACGCCTGATGAGTAATATGATTGTTTTACCATTAATTGTACCAGTAATTACGGCTATTTTACTGGTGTTTTTAAAAGAGCATGTGACGCTACAACGTATCATCAGCTTATTGACATTGAGCTTTATTATTATCATTAGCGTCATTTTATTAGTAGAGATTCAAGAACAGGGTGTGATGCGCATTGATTTTAGTGGATGGGCACCACCATTTGGAATCTCATTTGTAGCCGATTCATTTGCGACACTATTAGTGTTAGTTGCAAATATTGTAGCCCTCATTTGTATGCTATATGCAATTTTTACAATGGAGCTAAGATATGAAAAAATGTATTTTTATCCATTTACCTTGCTGATGATAGCAGGTGTCAATGGCTCATTTTTGACGGGCGATATTTTTAACTTATTTGTGTGTTTTGAAGTAATGTTGCTCGCTTCCTATGCATTGATTAGCTTAGGTGGCGAAAAAATTCAGCTACGTGAAGCATTGAAATATGTGCTCATCAACATTGTTGCCTCTTGGATTTTCTTAGTGGCACTAGCTTTTCTGTATGGAACGGTAGGCACATTAAATATGGCACATATTTCAGTTCGTGTAATGGAGGCAGGAGCTAATCCTCTTATTACAACAGTAGCGCTTATTTTCTTAATCGTCTTTAGCTTGAAGGCTGGACTTTTATTATTCTTCTGGTTGCCAGGATCTTATAGTGTACCACCAACTGCCATTGCTGCTTTATTTGCTGCTTTATTAACAAAGGTAGGGATGTATGCACTTGTACGTTCCTTTACATTGCTGTTCCCTAACAATCCTGAAGTCACACACACAGCTCTTGGCATCATGGCTGGACTCACAATTATAGCAGGCTGTATCGGTGCACTTTCAGGTCGTGATGTTAGAACAATAGCCTCTTACAATGTACTAATTGGCGTTGGTTTTATAATAATTGGGCTAGCTGTAGGCACAGAGTCAGCCTTACAAGGTGTTATCTACTATTTAATGCACGATATGATAGCTAAGGCTATGTTGTTCTTAGCTGTTGGCATGATGATATATCTCACTGGGGAAACAGTAATTGATAAGATGAGTGGACTTATTCGTAACTACCCCTTTTTTGGATGGTTGTTCTTTATAGCAATGTGTTCACTAGCTGGTATACCCCCACTGAGTGGTTTTTTAGGAAAGGTTTTAATTGGACAAGGTGCGATAGAAGGTGGCCATTTCGTTCTATTAGGTCTAGGGTTTTTCTCTAGTTTAATTGTTTTATATTCATTGTTAAGGATATTTCTTTCTTCCTTTTTCGGCGAAACCATTATTAGCTTAGAGGATGAAAAACCTTTACCTAAACGTATATTGTTGCCATTAACATTACTAGCTGTTTGCACATTTGGGTTAGGTATTGGGGCAGAAAAACTGGCACCATTTGTCACAGATGCAGCTGAAACACTTTATACACCATCTATCTATATCGATGCAGTTTTAGATGGCGAACAATGGCAAGGTGAGGTGAATAAATAATGGCGATGCAGTTTATTTTAAATTTATTTATCGCAACACTTTGGTTACTTTTACAGGATGAAGTGACACCACAATTTTCAACATTTTTAATGGGTTTTGTTGTAGGTATGGGTATTCTATATGCGATGCATCGCTTTTATGGTACTCAATTTTACATGAGGAGAGTCTTTTCCATTATCAAGTTATTATGGCTGTTTAACTGGGAGCTATTTTTATCAAGCTATAGTGTATTAAGACAAATCACTACACCTAAGCTAAATATTACACCGGGTATTTTCACATATAAAACTGTATTAGAGGGTGATTGGGAGATTACAGCTCTTGCCTTACTGTTAACGTTAACACCTGGCTCTGTCGTCATGGAGGTATCGGAAGAGGGAGATGTCTTTTATATTCATGCTATGGACATCGAACAGTCAAAGGATGCTGTTATACGATCAATTGGAAAATTCGAACAAGCGATAATGGAGGTGACACGCTAATGATTAACAATATATTACTTCTTGCACTTGCTTTCTTCAGTATTTCCATTGCGCTGTCGTTATATCGCGTTATCCGTGGTCCGTCAATGCCTGATCGAGCGATAGCTCTCGATACAATTGGTGTTAATTTATTATCGGCTATTGCCATTGTCTCTATTATATTGAAGACTAAAGCATATTTAGAAGCTATTCTTATTTTGGGCATTTTAGCGTTTATCGGAACGATTGCATTTACAAAATATATAGAAAGAGGTGTGATTGTTGAACGTAAATCAAATGATTGAATGGGCAGCAGTTATCCTTATTCTTATAGGTTCCATTGTGAGTGTTATTAGCGCATTTGGGATGATTCGCCTACCAGATGTCTATACACGATCACATGCTGCTACGAAAAGCTCTACATTATCGGTTTTAACCTGTTTGTTAGGAGCGTTTATCTATTTCTGGGTGCATGACGGTTTTGTTAGTGTACGGCTCATTTTAGGTATTCTTTTCGTCTTTGTGACAGCACCCGTTGCAGGGCATTTAATTTGTCGTGCTGCCTATCGTTCTCGCGTTCCATTAGCAAAGGACTCTGGTGAAGATGAATTAAAGTCAAAATTGTTCCCTGAAGAGCATACGATAAAATAGAACGAGGACTGTTTGCCCTAAAGCAAACAGTCTTTTTAGTGCAAAATAATGAAAATAGTAGAACTGCAAAATTGATGAATAGATTGTTCAAAGAGAGTGGTGAAATCCCTGCTCAAAGATGAGAGAGCACTGGCTTAAGGTAGTAAACATTGGACATTTCTTAACATTGAAGTGGATTCTAAATAAGTGAAAGGGAAGTTGATTGGTTAAATCAACTTCCCTTTCAAATTATTCTTGAAAAACCAATTGATACCCAGAGCCTCTTACCATAACGATTTTAGCTGTATGACCTGGAATCGTTTCAAGTTTTTTTCTTAAATTGCTGATATGAACTCGTAAGGCTTGTGTTTGTCCAAAGCTATCCTCGTCCCAAATAAGTCGGTACAGCTCAGCAGCTGGAAAAGCTTGATTGCAATGCTGTGCTAAAAAGAATAAAATTTGGAATTCCTTTGTTGATAAAGTTAATACAGTATCACCAATTGAAACTTTTCCTGAGTGTATATGGAAGTGTAATGTATGAATAATTTTGATTCCTTCATTTACGGAAGTATGTTCAATTGGTTGCATCAACTTTTTATGTTGCCTTCGTTCAAGTAGCCGCTCAATTGTTTTTAAGAGTCGGTTGTGGTCAATGGGCTTTAAAATATAATCTATAGCCTGTACATTAAAGGCCTCTAAAGCATAATTTTCGTAAGCTGTAACAAAGACAATATCTATATAGCTTGAGACATCTTCTATTTTAGAAGCAAATTCAAGTCCAGTCATTTCAGTCATTTCAATGTCTAAAAACAATATATCAGGTTTTAGCATATCAATATTTACTAAACCATCTTTTGGATTCTGGAAGGTTCCAATAATCTCAATAGAGCCACTTGCCTTTAGCATGGATTCTAATAAACGAATGGCTAAAATTTCATCATCTATAATAACTGCTTTTAACAAGCTGCTCACATCCTCTATAAAGTAATTATTGGAAATCTTATTTCAACAGTCGTTCCTTTGTTTTCGTGGCTATCAAAATGGATAGTAGCGTTGTCGAATTTTTTTAATCTTTTGGAAATATTTAAAATACCAATGCCTTGACTAGCTGTTTTTTCACCATTTTGAATTTGCCTTAAAAGCTCTGAAGATATCCCAATGCCGTTGTCAATCAGTTGGAAAATCACCATATGCTCTTCCTGCCTTATAACTAATAGTAGCTCGCTAACCTCTTTTCTGACTTTCAAACCATGAAGAAGGGCATTCTCTACTAAAGGCTGAAGCAGTAAAGGAGGAATAAGACATTGGATAGGCTCATCCATGCAAATATTAAATTCTAATTGCTCAGGATATCTAGTACGATGAATATTTACATATGCCTCAATAAGACTAAGCTCCTTTTCCAAAGGGACAAGACTGTTGGCATTTTCAAAGGCAAAACTGTTACGTAAAAATGTAGCAAAATCTGTAATCATTGCCCGTGATTTATCTAAGTCTAAATAGCTTAGGGACAGAATGGAATTTAAGACATTATAAATAAAATGCGGTTTTATTTGTGCTTGTAAAAACGCAGTTTCCATTTTCACAGCTGTTTCTGCAGACTCCTTCAATAAAAGAAGATTACGAACCCTTGTCATTAGCTCGGTAGCATCTAAAGGTTTATGTAAAAAATCATTTGCTCCAGATTGAAAGGCTGCAATCATATCCTCTGGGCGAACCGCCGCAGTCAACATTAGAATAGGTAGCTCTGTAGACGTGTAATGTTGCCTAACCTGTTGACAAATCTCATAGCCAGAAATAGTGGGCATCATTATATCTAAAATTAATAAATCAATACTAGGTTGTTGTGTAAGGTACTCAAAAACATGGTGTCCATTATCAATTGCTATAATGGAATAGTTTTCTTGTGTCAATATATCTATTAGTACCTTTAAATTAACAGCATCGTCATCTACAATAAGAATTTTTTTCTTTCCTATTTTCTCAACAATATGTGGGAATGTTAGGAAAGGATGCTGGTATGTTTGGATTGGCATTGATGGTAATTCCTCATTTGTCGGCTGACCTTTTCGTAATTTGAATGAAAAGGTAGCGCCTTGTCCGACAATAGAATCAACAAATATTTTCCCACCCTGCCGTTCGACAAGCTCCTTTGTAATATGTAAACCTAATCCACTGCCACCAATTGAATAATTGAATTGTTGGAACGGGTTAAAAATGGTTTTTAAATTTTCTGGTGCTATCCCACACCCAGTATCCTTAACTTCAATCACAAGGAATGACTGTTTCTCATAACAAGTTATATCAATTTTTCCTTCATTTGTATACTTCACTGCGTTATGAATTAAATTATATAAAATTTGGCGAAGACGGTTTTCATCAGCTTGGACAAAGGTTCCCCGTTCTATATGATTATAAATTTTGACATTCTTACTAATCGTGTAGGAAAGCACTTCTACAGTCATATGTGTAATGGCATATAAATCAACAGATGCCATCCGCAATGTTAATTCATTCTCCTTCAGCTTTGAAAAATCAAGTAAATCATTGACTAAATAGGATAGACGTTCTGCAATATTGAAAATAAGTGATACTTTTTCTTTTTGTTCGTCCGCTGAGATAGGTAAACTATTATCCTTCAGCATAGATTGTGAAATGCCTATAATGCCATGTAAGGGCGTTTGGAATTCATGAGATGTTTTAGCGAGAAACTCATCCTTTAATTTATCTACACGTATCAGTGCCTCCGTTAGCTTGCCTTTTTCTAAATAAGAATCTGCAAAACGATGAGAAATATATAGGGAAAGCATTGTCAGGCAAATAAATGGCAACAATGGTGGTAAAGCACTCAGTTCAAGATTAATATTTGTATTTAAAGTAGCAACGATAAAATAAAGCAAAATGGCTAGAGAGCTTAATGTTAAATACATTACTCCAGTAGCACGTTTGTAAATTGCTATAATTTGTACATAGAAGATATAAACAATATTTGCGAATACATACAATGAGTTGATATTCTGAAATAGTGAATTAATGGATGTTGGAAGTAATGCAACCAGCATTAGAAGGGTACCTATTGCGCAAAACACTTTCACAACTAAACGATTCATATGTTTTATTAGAGCACGGTAAAAATACAACAATATAAAAAGGCCTACAGCTATACTAGAGATCATTTGCATTTTCTGAAATGGAGCATAGGAAATATTTATAAAGTCTAGTAATAGCTTTTCGCCATGAGTAAGGGTGTAAACCCCACTTGCGAAACAAAATATAGAGAAGTAAAGCTGTTCTATACCAAATTTTGAATAAAGATATGAGCCAAAAAAGTAGATAAACATTGTTAAAAAACCTGCTAAGGTAATTAAATCGTAGAATATGGCACCCTCTCGAAGCTTTGCAATACTAGATTGATCCCCCAAAAAAATGGAGCTAATAATTCCTCCTCCTGGTGCATAATCAAAATTGGCTACATGAACAATCAATTCAAGTTCTTTTTTATCAGGCGAAAAATAAGCGGTATATGGGGTATTGTGGGGTATATAGCTGCTATCCTCAGCTGGCTCTCCACTATGTCCAACTCGCTTTCCGTTAATATACAATGCGTTCGACATTCGAATGTTACTCGTTTTAATTCCTAAAATATCTTCGGTATCATCGATTAAAACCTTGAGACGATAAGTCCCACTTTCAAATACAGGTATTTGTTGCCCATCAATTGTATATTTTGTCCAAGCTGAAGGGACATTAACAAGATAGCTTTGATAGGAATCAAAGGCTTCACCGTCCACTAAATGATTCGGGATAAATTCCCACTCCCCATCTAATTTGATAGGCGTATTATCGTGAAATGAATGATGACGTAAATCCATCACACCTTCAATCGCTTGCGGCCCATGCGACTTAGGTTGAGTTAAGAAAAAGGTAATGCCTGCTATCAGCACTGAGCCAATAATAATTGCGAACAATAACGATAATTTTTTCATCGTAAAAATCCCTTTCAAATGATTTATTTGGATTATACAAGATAACTTACGGCATTAATACAAAATTCCTACTAGCGATGAAATCTAAATATTGCGAGCTTAAAGGATGGCGATAATCTCTATCTCTGAACTGTTGAAATTAAGTTGTTTTTATGATGGAGGAATAAATAATGCTAAAACGGAAAATAGTAAAGTTACTTTGTAAAATGAATGAAAACAAAAATAAATTGACTTATCAGAAAATTATGCATATAATATTTAGCTAAAATTTTTTTAGTTTATCTTGATTATTATTTCAAAAGAGTATATCTTAATTAGCAGATAGATTTTTTATTCTTCAACATGAATAAATATCCAATCAACTATATTCGAGAAATGTATTCTCATACACAATAAATTATAAATAAAAGGAGTTACAATTTATGAAGAACAAGTTATTCATCATGATGCTGGTACTAGTAATAGGTGTACTTGCAGCATGTGGCACTAAAGACAATAATGCAAGCGATACAGGATCTACTACGGATACAGAGGGTAAGCAAGTATTAAAAGTTGGTACATCAGCTGACTATGCGCCATTTGAATATGTGGATGCAGCAAAAGGCGAAGAAATTATTGGATTTGATATTGATCTAATCAAATTAGTTGGAGAAAAAATAGGCGTTGATATGCAAGTGCAAGATATGGACTTTAACAGTTTAGTGCCAGCACTTCAAGCAGGGAAAATTGATGTCGTTATTTCTGGTATGACACCGAATCCAGAGCGTGAAAAAGTGGTAGATTTCTCAGATAAATATAATGAAACAGAGCAAGTAATCCTTGTTAAAAAGGATAGCGGTATTAAAAAAGAAGCTGACTTAGCTGGTAAAAAAATAGGTGTACAAACTGCATCTATTCAGGAAAACTTAGGTAATGAAATTGCGAAAAAGGTTGATGTAACAGTAGAAGGACGTACGCGAATCCCTGAGATTGTGCAAGATATGATGTCTAAACGTTTAGACGCAGGTATTTTAGAGGGTGGCGTTGCGAAAGGCTATTTAAAAACGAATGATCAATTAGAGGCTTTCCCAGTGGAAGAACAGCCTGAAGATTTCAAAGCAATCGCTGTTCCAAAAGGAAGCTATTTAAAAGATAAAATTAATAAAGCTTTAAAAGAGCTAGCTGAAGAAGGCAAAATCAAAGAGTTAGAAGAAAAATGGTTAGAAAAAGTTGAATAATAATTTCGTGCGATAGCTCTACTTTTGTGCTATCGCTTGTGCTTTTCATTATTATCCTTTAAGCCTCTTCTAAATTTGTGTTTGGTACAAAAAACAAAGCTACATCATGATGAAAAAGAAAGGAGGGAGCGCTGTGAATTTAGATTTTACAGCTATCGTTCCCTCTATTCCTTATATTTTAAAAGGGATAGGTGTTACACTTCAAATTGCAATCGGTGCATCCATCATTGGTTTTATCGTAGGTATACTTTTAGCATTATGTAAAATTGGTAAAGTGAATTTTTTACGTTGGTTTGCTGATTTCTATACGTCGATTTTCCGCGGTACACCTCTTGTATTACAATTACTAATTATTTATTATGCAGTACCGCAATTACTAGATATCCAAATTGAGCCTATTCCAACCGCTATTATTGCTTTTGGTTTAAATTCAGGTGCATATATTTCGGAGATTATCCGTGCTGGTATCAATGCAGTTGATAAAGGACAAATGGAAGCTGCACAAGCATTGGGTATTCCATATGCAAAAATGATGAAGGATATTATTATTCCGCAAGCAGTAAAAAATATTTTACCATCCTTAGTAAATGAATTTATTACATTAAATAAAGAAACAGCAGTTGTGACAGTAATCAGTGCATTAGATATTATGCGTCGTGCCTACATTGTAGGAGGTTCGACATACCGTTATCTTGAGCCACTACTTTTTGCAGGGGTAATCTATTACATCATGACGCTTGTTTTAACGTTCCTTGGTAAACGAATCGAGAAAGGAATGAGAAAAAGTGATTAAAATTGAAGATTTACACAAATCTTATGGGCAGAATGAAGTATTAAAGGGTATATCAACTGAAGTTAAAGAAAAAGAAGTAATTGCTATTATTGGACCTTCAGGATCAGGTAAATCGACATTTCTTCGTTGCTTAAATTTATTAGAAACTCCGACAAGTGGGAAGGTAACGATTGCAGGGGAAGTCCTGACAGATAAAGGGACAAATATAATGAAAATACGTGAAGAAGTAGGTATGGTATTTCAGCATTTTCATCTTTTCCCTCATAAAACTGTGCTTGAAAATTTAACATATGCGCCAATCAATGTGAAGGGTTTGGATAAGGCTACAGCTATCAACAAAGCAGAAGAGTTACTAAAGAAAGTAGGTCTGTTTGAGAAGCGTCTAGAATATCCAAATCGTTTATCGGGAGGACAAAAGCAACGTGTTGCTATTGCGCGAGCACTTGCCATGAACCCTAAAGTTATATTATTTGATGAGCCTACATCGGCACTTGACCCTGAAATGGTTAAAGAGGTATTGGCTGTTATGAAAAACCTCGCAGATTCTGGGATGACCATGTTGATTGTGACACATGAGATGGGCTTTGCTCGTGAGGTTGCTGATCGTATTCTTTTCCTTGATGGCGGCAAGCTCATTGAGGATGCTCCTCCAGAACAGTTTTTTTCAGCGCCATCAACACAGCGTGCAAAGGATTTTTTAGAGAAGGTTTTATAATAAAACAACAGGCATTTAGCTTCTCCGTTAGATGAGAGCTAAATGCCATTTTTATTGAAGGGACATATCAAATTGAGTCTGTAAGGTGTCTAATGTAAATAATTCCTCAATATGATAGGCTCCTGCTGGATGTTTATTGTTAAGAAACTCGTTAGCTATAAATGCTGCAACTTTCGCTGTTACAAGTGATTCATCGCGATCAAGAAAGTCTAATGTGAAGCTTACTTCTTTGTGATGTTTTGTCCCAATGGCTTCTATTTGTATGCCACATACATCAGAACCAATTTTAATTTTTTGAATAAGTGAAGCGAGCAAGATTTGTATACCGTTAAATTTTAATAGGCAAGCAATTCTACTCTTTTGTAAAAAGGATACAAATTTATTGAGTGGCTCAACATCAAAGCCTAATCTTGTGACGATAGGAATAGAAGGGAAATGCTTTGTTAATGTATGCTGGTCAGAGAAATTAAATTGATACACACTTCGTTTCCCAATCTTTTTAAATTTCACGGTTCTCTTATTAGTAAAATTAGCAACCTTATGATTGTTGTAGCTACTAAAGGGTTTATTTAATTGTTGCAATATCCAAAGAATTGCCGCGGTGCCATGTGTATCGCCTGCCCCAAGTAAGATGGAAATATGCATCTTCTCGAGGGAGGATATTTGCCTTGCAGCATGCATGGCCATTAAGTTGGTCAATCCTGGAGCCATACCAACACTAAAAATGGCTGTAGAATGTTTTTGTACAGCTAGTGAGTGAAGTGCCTCTAACTTTTTAAGGAAGGTATAGCTTGCAGTAATATCGATATAGATAATCCCTTCATTTAAGCAGAGCTGTGCAAATGCAGTATCTTTTTGCTCTAGACACATAATGACCAGTGCTACATTTTCTAATTGCTCTGGATGCACTTTTTCTGACACATCCAATTGTAGAGGTCTTACTAAGTTATTGTGCTGGGCGCAGAAATGCTTTGCCTTTTCTATATTTCTTCCGGCAATCCATATTCTGTTAGGATAGCTTTGCAACAATAATTTTGCAATTTTCCCTCCCACTTCACCATAGCCTCCGATGATTAAGATATTCCCATTTTTCATAAAGTAGTTTCTCCCTTAATAGCGACTAAAGCGTCAATCATATGTGTTTTAAAATATGGAAGGATTGTCGTAAAACCAGCCTCTTTCAGCAAATCAATAAGCAATTCAAGAGTAATCGGGTGAGTTGTCATGCGAAAGGATTGTTCAAAGCGTTCCCAATGATCCTCGCTTATTCCGTTATGAAGCATGGAACTTCGCCAATAACGAAGCTCGTGTTTGAATGTTTGGGAAGTTAAATCAGCATTAATCGATGAGATAAATAACACACCATTTTCATTTAAGCTATCCGCAATTTTTTGAAGCATTGTTCTCTTTTGATCAAGGCTTTTTATAAAATGCAAAACCAAATGACAACTAACTACATCGAAAACCTCATTTACTCTTAAGGATAGTAGATCCTTCTCAACCCACATAATAGTAGGTCGATGTGGTAGCGATTCAATTTGTTTAGCAGCCAGCTCCAGCATTTCCTTTGAGGAATCGACTGCTGTGAAATGGGCAGAAGGAAATGATTTGCCTAAAGTGAGTAATTCCTGTCCACCTCCAGCACCTACCACTAAAAATTTATTTGCAGGGGTGAAATTCTGAAGTATATTGACCATCATGTCATAAATAAGATCATAGCCTATGATTTTTTGTCGAATGGACTGTTGATAATTGTTGACAGAAGGACTGTCCCAGCTATGTATAGATCTATTCATTAAAATACCTCCAAAGCAATTTATTTTTATACGTTAAAATTTCGAGAGCAATTCCTTCATCTTTAAGCAATCATTCTGATGAAAGGCTGATGATTGTTTAGTGAAGTCACCTAGTATCTGTGTAGGACTATTCCCTAAAAATATCTGGTGGACCACCTTAACTAGGTATGAAAATAGTTTGATGTGCTAGACCTCCTATAAGTTGTAATGGCACTCTTTTTGCACATAGATTAGCTCCCATATTAAGAGGAAGTACCATAAATTGTGCTTGGTTTTTTTGTATTTGAGCTAAAAGGGCATCTACTGTTTCCCAGGTAATAAGTTCAATATCCTCTTTTGTTCTGCCAACAGGATGCTTGGAAAAATAGCAGACGAGTTAGGGGCACTAATAGTAGCTTTAATCTGAATTCTCACCACCCACAATTGCTTGAGACGATTTCTCTGAGCAGCCACTAATAACGGAAGTAGCTAGCAAGAAAATAAAAAGTAAAAATTTTCTTCAAAATAGTATTCCTACTTGTTGAACTTCTGTACAATTCAATTAAGAATTATTCTCAATTATAAACTTTCGGAAAAAAAGAACTATCCCATATTTCTGGGGGAGGTAGGTGTTTATGAAGGAAGCACAATATTGGCAACGAAAATCTGACCAATGCTTAAAGCACAGCAAAAATTCGTTTGAATATCGTCAATTGATGATCGAAGCTCTACGAACACATATAAATTTTGATGCGTATTGCTGTACATTAACGGATGTACATACTCTTTTTTCGGTAGGAGCAGTTACTGAACAATCAATAGAGGCGATTCATCAGGAGATTATGGAATTGGAATATACGACAGAAGATGTAAATAGATATGGATTCTTAGTTCAAAGTGGGCAAAACATAGGCAGGTTAAGCGATTCCTCAAGTCGAAGCTTTCGCTATAGAGAAGTTTTAATGCCCAATGGTTTTAGTGATGAAGTAAGAGCTGCATTAATTTATCAAGGACAATGCTATGGTTTTTTAACACTATTCAAAAGAGCTGAAAATGAACAGCCTTTATTTAAAGATCAAGATGTGGTGCTTATAAAAAGACTGATGCCAATTATGGGTGAATCATTAAAGAAGTTCTATCATTATATTATTGAGGAGAGGATTCCAGCTGTAGAAGGAGAACAAGGCATTGTTATTTTTGATAAAGGGTTAAAAATTCTTTCAAGTAATACCAAAGCTTGTGAATTGCTATCTATTTTAAGAAAGTATGAAAGTTTAGCAGAAACTCAAGTTCCTAAGCCTATTCAAGCTATCTGTGCAAAACTACTTGCTGACAAGTACAATTCAAATACTTCTTTAATAGTACCTATCAAAGATACAGGCTATATTGCTATTCGGGCATCACTTTTGCTGACAAGCCAACAAGAACAGCAAATTGCTTTATTAATAAATGAAGCATCATCAAGAGAAATGCTCAATTTCTTAATAACAGCCTATAATCTTACCCCTAGAGAAAAGGAAGTAGTATTTGAAGTTATTAAAGGGATTCCTACAAAAGAGATTGCTTATAATCTTGATATTTCAATCTACACGGTACAAGATCATTTAAAGGTAATTTTTCAAAAAGTAAATGTCTCAAATCGAAATGAGCTAGTATGGAAGATCTTCTCCCGCTTCCAATTAGATTAAAGGTGGACTAACAAAAGAAACTGCTATCTTTCTAGCAGTTTCTTTTGTTTATTAGCATTTTAATCAGTAGATTTGTATTAGAAGTTAAAAGGTTAAGAAAAATTAACCTAAAAAAGGGAATGAACTCATAGCGGAATCTATGGACCTATAATATAATGAAAAAAAGTTATAAAGAACCAAAAAAATGTAACCTTTAGATTTTTTATTAGGTAATAAGAATTATTTGTTTTACATAAATTAATTTCTGAATATTA
>NZ_LDUJ01000036.1:0-37978 GCF_001043675.1 Lysinibacillus sp. LK3 | reverse complement strand
AGATAAATAAAAATGTTGAATTTTCTAATCGAGTTTCTTATAATGGACTAGCTGTTACCTCTATTACTCACTTCAACTATTGCAACCCGCACTCGCCGGGTCAACAAGTCATTTCTATTTCTCTTCGCATATCCCTTGCGAAATCATAATTTGTAAGACAACAACTAAATGTAACTAAAACTGAATCGTAAGACCATTACAAAAAATTGAAAGGAAGTCATGCCTCGAAAAAATATTATTGAAAGATAATTCTGAATAAAAGAAAGAGAGAGATTGGATTGAAGCTATCACCAGTTGAACAAGAAAAATTACTCCTCCATGTGGCAGGAGAACTTGCGCTGAAAAGAAAAGCTCGGGGCTTAAAGCTGAATTATCCAGAAGCTGTCGCTCTAATTAGCAGTTTTATTATGGAAGGTGCTCGAGATGGTAAAACGGTAGCACAGCTTATGAGTGATGCCAAGCATGTACTGACAGCGGAAGATGTGATGGAAGGTGTCGGGGACATGATTTCAGATGTGCAGGTTGAATGTACATTCCCAGATGGGACGAAACTTGTCACAGTTCACCGTCCAATTCAGTAAAAGGAGTGTTTGTGGATGATTCCTGGAGAAATTCGACCGAAAAACGGAGTGATTGAAATCAATGTGGGACGAGCAACGAAAAAGGTATTGGTGGCGAATACAGGTGACCGCCCGATACAAGTAGGTTCCCATTTTCATTTTATTGAGGTTAATAGATTTCTAGCGTTTAATCGACAAGATGCGATTGGTATGCATCTCAATATTCCATCAGGAACAGCTGTGCGTTTTGAACCTGGGGAAGAAAAAGAGGTGGAGCTTGTCGAATTTGGTGGTAAACAACATGTCTTTGGCTTAAATATGCTAACAGAGGGCTCTACCCACCATAAGGACGAAATTTTGGACAAGGCAATTGAAGGTGGCTTTAAAGGAGCGGAAGAAAAATGAAGGTAACACATGAAGCTTACGCGAAAATGTTTGGCCCCACTGTGGGCGATAAAGTCCGTTTAGCCGATACGGATTTATGGATTGAAATTGAGAAGGACTATACTTCATACGGTGATGAGGGGGTCTTTGGTGGTGGTAAATCACTACGCGTCTCAATGGGGCAAAATGGTAAAAATACACGCAATGAAGGTGTGCTGGATACAGTTATTACCAATGTCATGATTATCGACTATACAGGGATTGTAAAAGCAGATATCGGTATCAAAGATGGTCGCATTATCGGTATAGGGAAAGCAGGCAATCCGAACAGTATGGATGGTGTGGATCAGGATATGATCATAGGTGTGGGAACAGAGGTTTATGCAGGCGAAGGGCTTATTGCAACAGCAGGAGCAATCGACACGCATATCCATTTCATCAGCCCTGATCAGGTGGAAACAGCATTATTAGCAGGGACAACGACATTTATAGGCGGTGGAACAGGTCCAGCAGCAGGCTCAAAAGCGACAAGCTTAACGGCTGGTGAATGGCATCTGCATCGCATGCTACAGGCTGTAGAGGGATTCCCCATCAATGTTGGTTTGCTTGGAAAGGGTAGTGCATCTGATCCTGCGCCTATTATCGAGCAGGTTCGTGCAGGTGCGATCGGGTTGAAAATACATGAGGACTGGGGTGCCACACCAGCTGCACTCGATCAAAGTCTATCGGTGGCAGATGAATATGATATTCAAGTTGCCCTCCACTCCGATACATTGAATGAAGCAGGGTTTGTAGAAGATACAATCAATGCGATTGATGGCCGTGTCATTCATATTTTCCATACGGAAGGTGCGGGTGGCGGTCATGCTCCAGACCAATTAGTGATGGCTTCCTTACCTAATATTTTGCCAGCATCGACGAATCCTACGAAACCGTTTACGACAAACACGATTGATGAGCATTTAGATATGCTGATGGTTTGTCACCATCTAAAGCATGATGTACCAGAGGATGTGGCATTTGCAGATTCACGCATACGCCCAGAAACTATTGCAGCAGAAGATATTATGCAGGATTTAGGGATTTTGAGCATCATGTCTTCCGATTCACAAGCGATGGGACGTGTTGGTGAGGTCACAATCCGAACGTTCCAAACAGCAGACAAAATGAAAAAACAGCGTGGTCCATTACCACAGGATGAAGGCAAGGATCACGATAATTATCGCGTTAAGCGTTATATAGCAAAACTAAATATTAACCCAGCTATTGCCCATGGCATAAGCCATGAAGTAGGCTCGCTGGAAGAAGGTAAATTAGCGGATATTGTCTTATGGGACCCAGCGTTCTTTGGGGTGAAGGCGGAAGTTGTCATTAAGGCTGGTATTGCTGTGTATGGCATAACAGGTGATCCAAATGCTTCCATTCCTACACCACAGCCAATGAAAGGCCGTCGAACATATGGCTTCTACGGTCAAGGGCCACAGCATTGCGGCATGACATTTTTACCGAAAATTGCTGTGGAAGAAGGCTTGCCAGAAAAATTAGGCCTAAAACGAATGATTGGCACGGTTTCAAATTGCCGAAATATTCGTAAAGCTGACATGAAGCTTAATAATGCCACTCCGCAGATTGATGTTAATCCAGAAACCTATGAAGTGAAAATTGATGGGGAGCTAGCAACATGTGAGCCAGTGGATGTACTTCCAATGGCACAACGCTATTTCTTATTCTAAGCACATGATATGAGTGTAACAGCGAATACAAAGAAAAAGAGGAGCTAAACCATATGTTAATAGAAAAAATTATTGGCAATATAGCGAATGAAGAAGAACATCCACAAAAGGCAACGGAATGGATTGAGCTAGAGTGGGAGGAATTAAGCAAACGCATTCTTCGCACAGCAACGGATCAAGGAACAGATATCGCTTTACGTATAGAGGGTGAAGAGCCTCTACAATATGGTGACCTATTATTTGAGGATGAGCAACGACGAATTGCAATTCGTACAAAATTGGAGCCAGTTATCGTCATTACACCAAAAGATATGTATGAAATGGGGAAAGCTGCCTTTGAATTGGGCAACCGTCATACTCCTAGCTTGATTGCAAACAATGAAATCATCGTACGAGCAGATCATACGATTAATCCATTATTAGATGAAATTGGGGTGCACTATGAAACAACTGAACGACGCTTCAAGCAACCGTTCAAATACCGTGGACACGCTCACTAATTTATCCTTATTACAATTATTGCAAATTCATGACTCCGCATTTCCAATCGGTTCCTATACACATTCCTATGGTATGGAAACGTATATTCAGGAAGATATCATTCGCACAAAGGAACAATTAGTTGAGTTTTGTCAGGTCTATTTATTTCACAATGTAGTTTACGGTGATGCAATTCTAATACAAGAGGCATTCCATGCAGCTAAAAGACGAGATGTTGCTCATCTTATTGAGCTCGACCAACTTTGTGGGGCAATGAAGCTAGCGAAAGAATCTAGAGATGCTAGTGTCAATGTAGGGAAGCAATTTATGCGAACAGTAGCCCCTCTAATGGAGAGTCCTTTTTTATTGCAATGGAAAGAGAAGATTGACCATGAAGAAGTAAAAGGCCATTATGCAGTTCTCTATGGGATTTATTGTGAAGCACTAGGTGTGAACGTTTTTCATGCAATCATGACCTTTATGTACGCATCAATTAGTGGTTTAGTGCAAAATGCTGTCCGTGCTGTACCCTTTGGTCAAAATACAGGTGTGCAAGCATTACATGAGCTATTAGCCTCTGTGGAGGAAGCAGCCGAAACGGTGTTGACGTTAACAATGGATGATCTAGCCAACAATGCACTAGGTATTGAACTGGCGTCCATGAAGCATGAGTTTTTATTTTCGAGATTATTTATTTCATAGAAAGCGAGAGGATATACATGAAACCAGTACGTATTGGTATCGGTGGGCCTGTTGGATCAGGCAAAACATCTTTAGTCGATCAATTAACACGGGTAATGCATGAGCATTACAACGTAGCCGTGATTACCAACGATATTTATACAAGAGAAGATGCACAGTATTTAATCACAAACGGCGTGTTAGCAGAGGAGCGAATTATTGGGGTAGAAACAGGTGGTTGTCCACATACAGCCATTCGAGAGGATGCCTCGATGAATTTTGCTGCGATTGATGATTTGAATAAAAGCTTTCCAGATTTAGATATTATTTTTATTGAAAGCGGTGGCGATAATCTATCGGCAACATTTAGTCCTGAGCTCGTGCATGGCTATATTTATGTGATTGATGTGGCAGAGGGACAGGACATCCCACGTAAGGGTGGTCCAGCGCTAACACGTTCAGATTTATTGCTTATTAATAAAACATCACTAGCTCCTCATGTTGGGGTTGATCTTGAGCTAATGGATCAGGACGTGAAAAAAATGCGTGCTGGACGTCCATATATTTTTGCAGATGTTCGCTCCCAAACGAATGTAGATAAGGTGGTTGAATGGATTCAGCACCATTTGTTACTTGAAGGTGCCGAAGCAGTTGAAGAAGATGTTTAACCCTAGCAAAGTTAATCATTTTGGCAAATTAGAGATGGCCTTTGAACCGAGACGGGGCTATACACGACTGGTTCATGTGTACCAGCAACCCCCATTAAAGGCCAGTCGTGAACTATACGAAGGCAATCATCCAGCAGCCACCGTTTTTATCATGGAATCCTCAGGGGGCATGGTTGCGGGAGATCGCAATGAAATTACGGTTACACTAGCGCCAGATAGTCAGGTGAAGCTCAAGCAACAATCAGCATTAAAAATTTACCCTTCTCACAATGGTGAGTTTTGTACACAAGCTATAAAGGTGGAACTTGCAGAGCAGGCGAGATTAGAATGGCTCCCTGAAGTGACGATTCCATTTGAACGAGCAAAATTTCAGGTACATACAACCATTCGTATGAAGGAAAGCTCGACATTGATCTGGGGAGAAATTGTTGCTCCAGGTAGAGAAATGCGAGGAGAAATCTTTGACTATCAAACATTCCAATCCAAATACAAGATCTATGTAGAGGATACTTTGATAGCTTATGACTCGTTGCAGTTTAAGCCGCAGGAGATGAATTTTGCCGAAATCGGCTTGCTTGAAAAGGCACGCTATATTGGTTCTTTGTGGATTGTCTCTCCATCGGTTAACAAACTTCAAATAAGGGATTTACAGGATCAAATCCAACAGGAAAAGTCCCTTCAGGCGAGTGTGACAAAATTGACAGATCAAGCCATTCATTGTAGATGGCTTGCCAAGGAGCAACGAACACTTCACAAAGAAATAAACCGCATGTTCGAGTACATCGCAGCATTGCTGTAATTTCTGTTGTGATAAAGGAGATATTAAATTGAAAAAGTTTTCCGTATTGATACTTTTGATGGTGCTAGCGGTAGTTTTTGTGGGCTGCTCGTCTAATCAAGGAGGAGAGAAACAACCGACAGCTACATCATCTGCCCAGGCAAATGAGCTTGTTTTTGCCTCAGAGTCTGAGTTTGCAGGCTTAAATCCTCTTTTGGAAGAAACCAATTTAGATGCCTTTTTATTTAGAGGTCTGATGCGCTTTGATGAGCATAATGTACCCATCAATGATATTGCTCAAAGTATTAAAATATCAGATGACCAGATGACTTATACCATTTCGATTCACAGGGATGTAACCTTCCATGATGGGCACCCATTAACGGTGGACGATATTATGTTTACCATTAACAGTATTTTGGATGATGCAAACGGTTCCTATTTAAAGTCTGATTTTAGCCATGTTGTGTCAATGGAAAAGGTCAATGACATGACGATGACTATCCAATTAGATGAGCCATTTACACCGCTATTAGACAAATTAACGGTGCCAATTTTACCAAAGCATGCCTTTGAAGGGCAAGAGATGAGAACCGCTACATTTAACCAGCAGCCAATCGGTGCGGGTCCGTATATGTTTGAACAATGGGACAAAGGGACAAGCCTGACACTAAAGGCATATCCATCTTTCTTTGGCACAAAAGCTTCTATCGAGAAAGTAATTTTTAAATTTATCCCCGATAGTAATGTGCGTGCGCTCCAGCTAAAATCGGGTGAGGTCGATATAGCGTTACTAGACCCGAATCAGGTAGAGGAGCTATCGAAGGTTGAGCATTTAAAGCTATACGAGGTGGAATCAGCAGATTATCGTGGTGTTCTCTTTAATATGAAGTATCCTATTTGGCAAGACGTTGCTGTTCGCAAGGCCATTAGCTATGGGACAGATCGTGCAGGTATTGTCAAAGGCATTTTACATGGATACGGTACAGAAGCATACTCACCGCTACAAAAGCATGCCTTTGTAAACGCCAACATTGAGCATTATAAATATGACCTTGATAAAGCAAACGAGCTACTCGACCAAGCGGGCTGGCAACTAGCTGAGGATGGTTTCCGCTATAAGAATGATCAAAAATTAGCATTTACTGTTACGGCACCTATTACTGACACAGTGCGTGTGAACATGGCTAATTATGTGGCAGAAGGCTATAAAGAGATTGGGGCAGATGTGCAAGTAGCTGCACTCGATTGGAGCAATATTGTCATTGAAGAAACAGAAGCCTTTATGGTTGGCTGGGGAAGCCCGTATGATGCTGACCATCATACGTATAGTCTCTTCCATTCTGGTGAATCCAGTCTCACAAGTGCTGGCTACAATTACGGTAGCTATAACAATTCGAAAGTGGATGCATTGCTAGAGGAGGGGCGTACAACCGTTGATCCTGAAAAACGTAAGGAAGTCTATGGGGCATTACAGGAGGAGCTAGCACAAGATCCACCATTCGCCTACTTTGCCTATGTGGATGCTGTGTATGGTATTAATCAGCAGATTAGTGGCGTCAAAGAGCGCATTTTAGGTCATCATGGGGCAGGCTTCCTCTGGAATGTCGAGGAGTGGAAATGGCATGATCGCTAAATGGATCGGGAAGCGCGTGATAATGGGGACAATTGTCCTCATTATCGTGAGCTTCCTCTCTTTTTTCCTGATGCATGCGGCTCCTGGTAATCCAGCTGCAGCGTATTATGGTGGCAATGCCCAAACGTTATCGACAGCGGAGAAAGAACGCATTGAAACAGCTTTTGGTCTGGATCAACCGATACTCTATCAATATGGTGTGTGGCTCCGTGAAGCGATGCAAGGAAATTTAGGCTACTCGGCAAAAGAAGGCAGACCAGTAGCGACAATTATACAAGAACGTTTACCAAATACATTACAGCTCGTTGTTGGAACTTTAGGCATCGTAGCCATTGCCTCAACATGGCTCGGCTTACAGGCAGGCATGAAGGAGGGTTCGTTATTAGATCGCGGACTTTCCTTTGTAAGTATTGCTAGCTCAGCCATTCCTCCATTTTGGCTTGGCATTTTATTCATCATGGTGTTCTCTGTACAACTAGGCTGGTTTCCTTCATCGGGGATGAAGGATGTACGAGGGGATGGCGGCCTTGTGGACCGACTATACCATATGGTTCTTCCTTTATCGGTCCTTGTACTGGCACATGTCGGGGTATTCGCACGTTTTTTACAGGAAAATGTGAAGGCAGAGAAGCATCGTTATTATGTAGAGGTGGCACGTGCCAACGGAGTACCAGAGCGAGCTATTCGTAAGATGATTTTACGCAATGCCATTATTCCATATATCAATTATGTCGGTGTGACCATCCCATCATTTTTTGGAGGATCCATCGTGGTTGAAACATTATTTGGCTGGTCAGGCTTAGGTCAGCTTTTAGTGAAAGCAGTGATGGTAAAGGACTTTCCTGTGCTGATGGGTGCCATTTTAATCACTGGCGTAGTAGTCGTTATCTGTTTATTTGTGATTGATGTCCTCATGATTTGTCTCAATCCCCGCTTAAGAAGAGGGGGAATCGTATGAGAAAAGAGCAAAAAATGCTCATCTTTTGGCTAGTGATTCTTGGTCTTTTAGTAGGCTTCACCCTATTCTCCTCATGGTTAGTGCCTTTTGAGCCAAACGCGATGGATATGAATCATATTTATGAAGCACCTAATGGAACACACCTCCTTGGCACAGATCAGCTAGGTAGAGATGTTCTTTCCCGCCTACTCGTTGGTGGTAGAGTGACCCTTTTTATCGCTACGTTATCGGTTGTTCTATCCAGCATAATTGGCATTATCTATGGCGGTATAAGTGGCTATTTCGGTGGAGCTATTGATGCAGTGATGATGCGTATACTAGAGGCATTTTTAACAATTCCATCTTTAGTGATTGTGCTTGCTCTTCAAGCGATTATGCAAGGAAGTGTATGGCGCATGGCAATGATTATGGGGTGCACAGGCTGGTTTGTCACTGCCCGTATCGTGCGCTCTGAATTTATCCGGTTGAAGGAATTAGAGTTTATCCACATGGCGAAGATGTTCCGCACTCCGCTGTGGAAGATTCTTTTTCGTCATTTATTGCGTAATAGTCTTCCCGCCATTTTTGTCGTGACGATATTTAATTTTGCTGGTGCTATTTTTACGGAAGTATCCTTAAGCTTTTTAGGTATCGGTGTTCCACCGTCCATTCCATCGTGGGGGACGATGCTCTATACGGCACAAAATGATTTACTTGTCGGGGCTTGGTGGATGGGCCTTTTTCCTGGGATGTTCATTTTCGTAACGATTTTATGGGTGCAAGCTATTGGTAGTAGATTTAAGCAGAGAGGGGGACAGACCCATGTTTAAAATAGAGCATGTTACTGTTCGAATAAACGAAAAATTTATATTGAACGATCTCTCGTTTACGGTGCCAAAAGGTCAGATTACCGTGATGATAGGTGAAAGCGGTAGTGGAAAAAGCACCATGCTCTCTGCCATTCTAGGCATGCTTCCAGCGCAAGCAACAGTTGAAGGCTCAATCTTTTTTAATGGAAGAAATATAGTGGAATTAGCAAAACAGGATCAATCTGTACTACGCCAAAGGCACTTCTTTACGATTTTTCAGGATGCTGCTAATAGCTTTTCGCCAACGCAAAAAATGAAACAGCAATTGTATGGATTAACTGCCTTACGGATGGGGCAGACAAAGGCAGTATTTCTAGCTAAAATGAAGCATATTGTACAGGATTTACATTTACCAGCAGATGTGTTGGAGTGCTATCCCTTCGAGCTTTCAGGAGGGATGCTACAACGCTGTATGCTTGCCTGTGCTCTCTATCTGGCGCCAGCTGTTTTATTAGCGGATGAACCAACCTCTTCCTTAGATATGCTGCATCAACAGGAATTTATTCAACAATTGAAAAGGCTTCATACACAGCTAGAAACAACCGTACTCTTAATTACCCATGATTTAGATGTAGCTGCTTCCATCGCGGATTTTATCCTCGTCATGAAAAATGGAGAAATTGTGGAGCGAGGGCGAGTAACAGAAATCTTTGAGCAGCCTAAGCATCCATACACTAGGCAGCTAGTTGCGCATCATTTTTAGGAGGAGGTGTGGGCTTTGTTACTTCAGGTTCACAATATTTGTAAAAGCTATCGAAAGGGACGCCCAATATTAAATCATATTCATCTTACTGTAGGAAAAGGGGAAATAGTCGGCTTAGTAGGAGAAAGTGGCAGTGGCAAAAGCACATTGGCCAAAGTAATTATGCAGCTAGAAGCTCCTGAAAAAGGGGCAGTATACTTTCAACAGCAACCAATAACCAAGCATCGTCGCGCATCTTTTTATGACAACTGCCAGATTATTTTTCAAAATGCAACAGCCGCTTTAAATCCCATGTGGACTGTAAGGGACCTATTAAGAGAGCCGCTTCAGCATAAGCAACCTATAACGGACACCTATTTACAGACCATGCTGGAGAAGGTCAAGCTACCAACAGATATCTTACATGCCTTGCCCTCTGAGCTAAGTGGCGGAGAAAAACAGCGAGTTAATTTATTACGATCCCTTTTGGTCGAGCCACAATTAATCGTATGTGATGAAATTATTTCAAGCCTAGATCGCTTGATTCAACGAGAAATCGTTGATTTATTAAAGACCTTGAATAAAGAAAGGGCAATGGCCATTCTCTTTATCTCTCATGACTTAAAGGCTGTTTCCTATTTATGCGACCGCATTTATGTGATGAAGGCTGGAACCATTGTTGATGAGAGCAACAAAGAGAATAACGGCTTTACCTTCACGGACAGCTATGCAAAAATGCTGTTTCAGGCAATGGATCATTGATTTGGCAAAACACTTCCTTGAATGGGAAGTGTTTTTTTATGAGTGAACTAGCGCAGCTAATTTTTCAGTGAACTCCTCAGATATTGTGTAGATCGTATGCGTATCCTCGACATGCATCAAACTACTGTTTTGCCCTTTATCACCTAACCAAAGATGATAGCCATATTTGTTTCCTGCCTTGTCCACTATTTGTACATCATATTCTGGCGAAGCCATATTGACAACACCCTCGTTTTTGACTGTTGTTGCAATGGCTTGTTGGAATAGTGTAAGTGATTCTTCATCCGTATATTCTTTAAAAAAATCAGTGTTCACCTTGTTAAATTTAGCACCAATAGAAATGCTGACCTTAGCTAATTCATCATCTGGTTTTTCATTACATCCTAGTAAAACAACGGCTAGTAGAGACACTAAGGCAACTATCATTATTCGCAACCACTCATCCCCTCTATAGGCTAAATAATACCACCATTTCCTGTCGTAGCTCTCACTTCTTTGTAATACATTAAATAAACGAGAGTGAAAGGGGACAGATAGTGGGCTTATTTGATGGATTGATCGGCAATGCAAGCGAGGTGAATTTAGAAAAACTACAGGAGGAGGTCCATAATTTATTAATTCCAAACGAGACAGTCAAAAACGCCTATAAAATTATTAGAGACACGTTTATTTTTACCAATAAACGATTAATCCTCATTGATAAGCAAGGAGTGACTGGCAAGAAAACGGAGTATCATTCCATTCCCTATAAAAATATCGTTCATTTTTCAGTAGAGACAGCTGGAACATTTGATTTAGATGCAGAGCTTAAAATATGGGTGTCTGGCAGTCCATTACCGATTCAAAAAAACTTCAATAAGGCGACAAATATTTATAAGGTGCAAAGCGTCTTAGCACAGTATGTTTTGGGGACGTAATGAAGGTGCTAATAGTACGTGTGCACAACCAAAAGCCCGCAGATTTGCGAGGCTTTTCTGTCGTGCCAGGAAGGGGGCGGTGTAACGGATTTTAAATCGGCTTCATGATTACGGTAAGCTCGAAAATACTGTCAAGTGTAAATAACAGCGCCTTGCCGAGACCTTATTCAAATACAATCATTTCTCCGACTTCTTTAAACCCGAAGCGTTTATAAATATTTTTTCCATCCTCTGATGCCTGTAAGACTACGGGCTTTTGCTTATTGATTGTTTGACTGAGTAGGAATTGAAACATCTCACTGCCATAGCCGTTGCCCCTATACGCATCTTTTGTCATCACATCATAAATCCCATAGCTATGTTTACTGTCGATTAATAATCCCGTAGCGATAGGTACTTCCTTTATACAACCAATAAACATGCGAGCATTTGATGCTAGTTTTTCCTGTGAGAATTGATGAAAGTAAATTTCTAATGCATCTCTTTCTGCTGTTTCTCCAAATAAACTTAGAAAAACTTCCTTATATTGTAGAAGCTCTTCCTTGTTACTTACTTCTGTGATGGTAAGATAATTGGAAATTCGTGGACCTGTGTGAAGTGTATGGTCAAGCTTCATCATCATATTTCGTTCAGCTTCCTGTAAATTGCAGTCTTTTATCAGCTGTAGCCAATCATCGCTTAGATAGTTGGCATCCACCCACGTGCTGAAGGGAAGTTTATTCACAATGAAATGATTAATCCTTTGTTTAAGATGATTTTCCTTATGAATTATAGGCGATTTCGCTACTAACAAATTAAATGTATCAGTTGGAATATTCGTATTGGCTATGACAAAATGAGCTTCCTCTATAATTTGTCCAGAAACGGCTCGAGTAAATAGTTTCATTTTTTCCTCTAAATTACTCGTCACTAATTGTTGACTTGTTTTCATATTTTTCATCCTTCCACTATTAGAAGTACACTATCTTTCATTATAAAGTCAATGAAAGATAAAAAATACGCAGTTCACCTTTTTTTATATCCCCCTATAACTTTATTAGTAGTTTGGAAAATATTGTGATATTTGACTTTAGAAAAACACTACTTTACAATTGATTTTAGTAATCTAATAGGAATGTGCTTATACTCATTCCTATGACAACTGAATAGCGTGTAGTAAGAGGTGTAAATTGCGTGCAATTTGCTTAAAAGGGAAGTCGGTGCGAATCCGACACTGTCCCGCAACTGTAAATGTGAGCGACTTTTCAGTATCCACTGTCTTTGGACGGGAAGGAGAAAAGAAGCGATGATCATGAGTCAGGATACCTGCCTGTTACGAGTACACACCATAAACCTACGAGGAATAGGAGGTGGCATGTTGACAAAACAGAATGCTCTGTTCGTCACAGTACGTCAAACGCCCATAGTAAATGAAAGGGTTCACAATCGAACTCGTTCACATATACTTAGGGTTTGTTTGGCATTGTGTGATGAAAGAAGATAAAATGAAGGATTTCCTCAAAAGTAGGGAGTCCTTTTTGTTTTGAAAATATGTACGCAAAGGGGATACACGTATGACAAATATTCATGTAACGACAACGTTGGAAACGCCTTATGAAGATCTGAACATTTGTAAGCAACCACGAACAGAAGTTGCCAAGAAAGCGAAAACAAGAATGGTGGTCGAGTCTCTGATCGATCAATTATTAGCAACGAAGCTGATTCGCAATGATCGCTTCTTTGAGCAAATCTTATATAATAAAGAAATTATTTGGATACAAAATGGGGATGTGGACGGTCATCTTTTAGCGAAAGCAGCCATAGCAGATGAACTAAAAACAAAGACGAATAGTTTTATGATGTACATGCCGACCAATCCGATTGTCTATGAGGTCAACGGAGAAGCGTATCACTTAATTACGCGCATTGATTCTACACGCGCAAAGCCCAACCTCGACCGTCTATCATTGGAGCCAAAGCCTGTTTTAAGTGCCGCTCGTGTCAATGACTTATTATGCTCGATTGTCATGCGCTTTTACGAAACATATTTATATGATTTAGCATCTCATCATGACAAACTCATTGCATTTGTGCAGCAGGAATATGCCCAATTTATTGAAGCGGTGCAAGCGTTAAATGATTATCATTTCAACTGGCATCCACGTGGCAACGGTCACGAGCTTTTACTGCAATTAATTGATCATCTACAACTATTAAAAAGTCAACCTGGTAAGGTACTAATTGATTTTACGAACAAGCATGACTATGTAATAGTTGAACCCGCATATTTGTTGGACAATCCAACAAAGAAAGCTGTCGGTGCACTATAAAAACAAGCCCTCCATTTTTTGGAGGGCTTGTAATATCTTGTGGCAGGGTAGAGATATATTGATGCTCAAGAAAGAAATACCCGCGGAAATACCCGAATCGAGCAGGCTCATCCCATCCTACAGGCAATGCATGGCTGCCTGTGCTTCTTGCCATGGAACCGAATATCCTTTGCCCTTAGCACAAAAGATACTAGAGGAACTATACTCAGGGTCGGCATTTTTATCGTAGCCAATCTGTGCAATCACATCCTCTGTATTATGGCACACATCATAGCCATCAAATTGGAGTGTGAGTGCACCTTTCCCATTTGTATAGGCGGCAAAGGTTGTGCTGTAGCTCATTAAAGTGGCAACAGGTGCACGACCTGTTAGGATAACATCCGTTTCGGATAAAATCGGGTCATCGAACGTGCCAGCTGCTTGCTGAATATCAGTCATCATACGACCGATAAAGTCATTTGAAGCTTTCATTTTAAAGCGATAATAGGGTTCAAGTAGGACATTTTGTGCCTGCTCCAGCCCCTGACGCAGGGCACGGAAACTGGCTTCACGGAAATCTCCCCCCGATGTATGTTCATTGTGCCCGCGACCTGTTAGAAGTGTAAAATGAATATCTGTTACAGGGAAGCCTGTCAGTAGCCCATGATGGTCACGCTCAAACAGATGCTTTTCAACAAGGCGCTGATTGCCTACAGATAAATGATCGGCATGACAGGCATTGGTGAAGGTATTACCTGTTCCACGTGGATTTGGCTCCATTAATAAATGAACTTCTGCATAATGCTTGAGGGGCTCGAAATGACCATAGCCCGTTACGGTCGTCGCAATGGTTTCCATGTATAAAATTTGCGGCTCACCAAAGGAGACAGCTAATGAAAAACGTGTTATTAATACCTCAGTTAGGACCTCCAATTGAATGACACCCATAATATGCACATGGATTTCCTGAAATTTTTCCTGCCAGACCACACGCAAGGACGGCTCTTCTGCTTCGAGTAACCGGAAAATCTGTAGCACTTCCTTGATATGCTGATCACCCTCATATTGAACCTTTGCCTGTAAGGTTGGGACAAGCTCATAGGGCTGTGATAGCATCGTTGTACCGATTCGATCCCCAATGTTTGCCTGGCTCAGTCCTTTGACAGCGAAAATTTCTCCTGCCTCTACCTGTTGAACGGTCTCAAAGCGACTGCCGTTATAAAGGCGAATTTCGGTCACTTTTTCTGTTACTTCGTCAAATGAAAATTCATCTCGTACATGCAACGAGCCTTTGGTTGCCTTCATAAAGGTTAAACGCTGGTGCCCATCATGACGAATCTTAAAAACCTCGCCCTCAAACGGGGCATCCTTGTCAAAATGGGAAGCCGTTAACAGCGGGAGCTGGTCAAGAAATTCCTGAATGCCCTCATCCTTTAAGGCCGAGCCAGCAAAGCAAGGGAAGGCACCTTCATTTTTAATCATTTCCTTTAATTGAGCAAGACACTGTTCATGCTCCAATGACTCATTTAGAAAGGCATCAAGCAATTTTTCGTCGCGCTCCGCCAGCCATTCCATAATATTATTTGATACATAGTCTGCTCGCAGTGGCTCATCGATGAACAATACATGCTGAGAGCAATCTTTGCGAAGCTGGCTGATGACAGCCTCCATATTGGCACCCTCACGATCCATTTTGTTGATAAAGAAGAAGGTAGGGACATGGTATTGACGTAAAAGTTGCCACACTGTTTCTGTATGGCCCTGTATCCCTTCGACAGCGCTAATGATAATAATGGCATAATCCATCACACGAATGGCACGCTCCATCTCAGGGGAGAAATCGACATGCCCTGGCGTATCAATCAATGTGTATGTATCATCGCCAATATTCATGCGCCCTTGCTCGGCAAATATCGTAATGCCTCGTCTGCGCTCTAGCTCATGATGATCTAGAAAGGTATCCTGATGATCAACTCGCCCCCGTGCTTGAATACTATTTGTATGAAAAAGCACTTGCTCAGAGAAGGTCGTTTTTCCTGCATCCACGTGCGCAAGTACACCGATCGTTTTGTACATAAGAAATCCTCGTTTCTATAGAATGCTATCTTTTTATTGTAACAGAATACTAGCTTCTATATTTCTTGTAAAATAGTTCGTCTTTATGTCAAAATAGTGCTAATATAATGATGATTATACTTTTAGTGTCATACTACTGATTGCGCGATAAATTTTCTTCTGCTAGTCTATCAATAGTATTGACCATTATAGAACGTATTGGTGCAAATGGCGTTTGTCATTTGCTTAAAAGGGAAATCGGTGCAATTCCGATGCTGTCCCGCAACTGTAAATGGGGAGTCTATACAGCATGCCACTGTAGTGAAACTATGGGAAGGCGTATAGATGATGAACCTAAGCCAGGATACCTGCCAGTATGTATTTTTTGACTAAGAACCACGAGGATGGGGATAGTGATGAAGGTAATGATACCGTTATTTCACTATGCTACTCTCTTGGCGACAAGAGGGTTTTTTTATGCCCTTCCAACTACCTTAGTAGTAAAGAAGTCTCTGATTTCTTTCTATATTTTAACAGCAAAGGAGAAAAGGACATGAAGAAATGGAAAAGTATATGGCTGATGATGATCATTGCCTTGGTCGCTGTTTTAGGGGCTTGTGACGCAAAGGACAAAACGGAATCAGCTGCACAAGGTGAAAAGGTTGAGCCATCTGAGGCGGCAGCAGAAGTAACCATTAAAAATAATGACACAACTCAAACATATACGGAAGCACCAACAAAAGCGATTAGCTTAAATCAACATGTGACAGAAATTATGTTAGCACTTGGTTTAGAGGATTCTATGGTAGGGACAGCTTACTTAGATGATAAAATCTATGAACCACTGCAAGAGGCATACGATAAGGTCCCTGTTCTTTCCGATCAATACCCAACGAAGGAGCAAGTCATCGATGCCGAGGCAGATTTCCTATATGCTGGCTGGAAAAGTGGCTTTGGCGAAAAGGGTGTAGGCACACCAGAAGAGCTTGAAGAATTAGGCATCCATACGTATTTACATACGGCTTCCAACATGACAAAGCCAACAATAGAGGATATTTTCACAGATATTCGCAATATCGCGAAGATTTTCCGTATTGAGGATCGTGGCGAAGCTTTAATTGAGCAAATGACGAAAGATGTAGAGGCAGTACAAGCTAAATTACCAAAAGATAGCGAAAAATTACGTGTTCTTGTGTTTGATAGCGGTGAAAAGGATGTATTTACAGCTGGTCAAAACTTTATGAATGAGCTTGTGACAATCGCGGGTGGACAAAATATCTTTGGTGATGTGGAATCAGGCTGGACAACTGTGTCGAAGGAAGATGCAGTAGACCGCAACCCAGAGGTAGTTGTCGTGATTGATTACGGTGAAACAACGGCAGACCAAAAGATCCAATTCTTAAAAAATGATCCAGCCTTAAAGGAGATGGAAGCGGTCAAAAATGAGCGCTTTGTCATCCTGCCACTTTCAGCAGCGTCTGAAGGGGTTCGTGCGGCAGAGGCCATTGAAATTTTAGCAAAGGGCTTCTATCCTGAAAACTTTTAATCCATTCGAGCTAGCGTTTTGCTAGCTCCTTTTTTATAAGGAGCGATAAAAATGAACGCATTTCAAAAAAATGTACCAGATCAAACATTTGAAACACTGAACCGTCATGGTGAGTTTACCCGTCTAGCCGTTAGCCCTGGCATTATTAATAAGCATTATACTCCTGCACAATTCCAAAAAATAGCCGAAATTGCTGGCGAAAAGGGGGCGATAAAATATTCTGCTTCCTATAGTATACTCGTATCCATACCAACGTGCGATGCCACGGAAGCGGTGCAAGCCTTACAGGAAGCAGGTCTTTATGTTGCTCCCTCTGGTTCAATCATAGCCATGAAGGCCTGTGATTTTTGTGATGGGGAAAAAATGGAGGCTGCTCCGATAACCGAACAGCTCTATCATGCCATAGAGGGGATGAAGGTACCTGCAAGAGTGCGTGTCAATATTAATGGCTGTGCATCAGCTTGCTACAATGCAGTCTATGATGATATTGGACTCGTTTACCAACAAGAAAGCTTTGATGTCTATTTAGGGGCAGTACCGATGGGAGCAAAGGCACAGGCTGGCACGTTATTCGCTAAGAGGGTAAACGTCACACAAATTGAAGATTTTTTACTGCACCTGATAAACCTTTATAAGGAGCATGCTCGCCCAAATGAGCCCTTTTATAAATTTTATCGCAGAACAAAGTCAGCAGAATATTGGGAACTAGTAAAAAATTCAATTAAATAGAGGAATATTACTTAGGGTGTCGAAGTATTGTAGTAAGGCACAGAAAATTACAATACAAAGGAGCAAGAACATGACATCGAAACAAGGGATTCAACCAGAAGATCTTTATCACTTAAAATCAGTAGCAGATCCACAGCTTTCACCAGATGGGACAGAGGTAGTTTATGTAGAGACTCGTATGGACGAGAAGAAAAATGACTATATATCGAATTTGTTTTACATAAACTTGAAGGACAAAACACCACAGCAATGGACATTTGGTGAAGATAGAACGAGTTCCCCTGTTTGGTCACCAGATGGCAGTCAAATTGCATTTTTGTCAACGAGAACAGGTAAGTCGCAAATTTATGTTCTTTCGAAAGCAGGTGGAGAGGCAAAACAGGTGACACATTGTAAAAATGGAGCGACCTCCCCTGTCTGGTCACCATGTGGCAAGAAAATTGCTTTTTCAGTCGTGCTAGGGAAAGATGAAACCATCCTACATAAAGCGGAGGATGAGAAGAAAAAGGATAAAGAACTAAAGCCACTAGAAATCGAGAAAATGAAACACAAATCGGATGCTGGTGGATTTATTGATATGGAGCAGTTTACCCATATTGCCATTGTCAATGTGGCATCAGGAGAGCTAGAACAAGTGACAGAAGGCAAAGAGTACTGCCATCTGGGTACTTGGTCGCCAGATGGCAAATACCTTACGTACTTAGCAGATAAAGCGGAGGATTTAGATTTCTCATTTAATGTGGATATCTATTTATTGGAGTTAGAATCTAAGCAGAGTCACAAGCTAACAGAAGGTTCGGGTGCATATTACCAAACAGCTTGGTCTCCAAATAGTCGCTATCTTTCTTTTGTAGGTGGAGAACGTGAATTTGAAAATGCCACACAAGCAAAGCTTTGGATTTATGACATGGAGCAAAAACTACTAAACTGTGTAACAAGTGAATTTGATGCGCCTGTTGGTGATTATGTCATCGGTGATTTCCTGCAAGGTGTAGCGTCACCACGTGTGCAATGGATGAATGATAATCATAGCTTCTACTTCCAAGTCACAGATCACGGCAATGCGGCGATTTATTACGGAAATGTAGATGGCGAAATTTACCCAGCTATCCATGATGATCAATATGTCTATGGCTTCTCACTTGATGCGCAAAATGATCAGGCTATTGCGGCTATTAGCACAACGACCAATCCAGGCGATCTGTTTTATGTGAACCTAAAAACAGGTGACAAAGAACAGTTGACGTCCATTAATGAAGATTTTTTAAAAACCAAAACATTAGCTGTTCCAGAGAGTATCGAATTTGAAGGTGCAGAAGGCTGGAAGGTCAATGGCTGGATTATGAGGCCAGTTGGCTATGAAGCAGGGAAGAAATATCCTCTCATTCTTGAAATCCATGGTGGTCCGCATGCAATGTATGGTAATAACTACTTTAATGAATTCCAAATCCTTGCTGCACAAGGCTTTGCAGTGCTTTATACGAATCCGCGTGGTAGTCATGGCTATGGCCAAAAATTTGTTGATGCAGTACGGGGCGATTATGGTGGTAATGATTATGCGGACTTAATGGCAGCGGTAGACTACGCTCTGGAGCACTATGATTTTATTGATCAAGATCGTCTAGGTGTAACTGGTGGAAGCTACGGTGGTTTTATGACCAACTGGATTGTGGGCCATACAAATCGCTTTAAAGCAGCTGTGACGCAGCGCTCCATTTCGAACTGGATTAGCTTTGCTGGTGTCAGTGATATCGGCTATTATTTTACAGACTGGCAAATTCAAGCAGGACTCGATGATATAGAGAAGCTATGGCATCATTCGCCACTGAAGTATGTAGACAAAGTGGAGACACCATTATTGATTTTACATGGTGAAAAAGACTATCGTTGTCCAATTGAGCAGGCAGAGCAATTGTTTATCGCCTTAAAATATCGTAAAAAACAAACAAAATTCGTGCGTTTCCCTGAGGCGAATCATGAACTTTCGAGAAGTGGAAAGCCTACATTACGAATTAATCGACTTGAATATATCCGTGATTGGTTTGTGAAATATCTATAATCGGGTGGCCTAAGAAGAGAACATCTTCTTAGGCTACTTTTAATAGAAAGGCTCTGTTTGTTTATAACGTTTCAATCTTTTGGAATCTTTATTGTAGAGATACCGAACCTCCTTAGGTAGAATCAACTTTTCCTTACATAAAAAGAATCACACCTTGGTGTGATTCTCAATTGGTTAGTCGATTTTCTGGATGAACACGACCTTCAGATAATTAAATTCAGGGTATTCACGTGGTACACGGAAATCCTTCGGTAAACCGTATTCCTCGACAATTTTATAGCGTGTACGAGTCTCTTTAAAGGCTTGGTCAATAAAGCCTTTGAACTTTTTCATGCCAAAGCTGGCATTATTTGTGGAAGCCACGATGATGCCGTTTTTAGCGGTAATGGCAATCGTGTCCTTTAGTAATTTAGGGTAGTCCTTTGCCGTTGAAAAGGTCATTTGCTTCGTACGTGCAAAGCTAGGTGGGTCTAATACGACAAGGTCAAACTGTAAAGCATGGCGTTGTGCATATTTAAAATAATGGAAGACATCCATGACTTTTATATCCTGTGCCTCATAATCAATATGATTGACACTAAATTGCTCAATCGTTTTGGCTAGACTGCGCTTTGCCACATCTACACTCGTTGTCTTGATGGCTCCTCCTAGAGCGGCTGCCACAGAAAATGCTCCTGTATAGGAAAATGTATTCAGCATGTCTGTATTGTTGGCATAACGCTCACGAATAGCCAATCGTACCTCACGTTGATCGAGGAAAATCCCTGTCATGGCGCCATCGTTTAAATGCACCGCATAGGTCATACCATTTTCCTTCACCATGATAGGAAATTCTCCTGGCGTGCCCATTACAAAATCATCTTGCTCGATATATTGTCCTTTGCTATCAAAGCGTTTTTTCTCATAAATCGCTTGGTAGTCTACTGTCTCAGCAAGCGCCTCATACACCACTTCTTTAAATGAATAAATGCCCTCACTATACCAGCTTACCATGTAGTAGCTGTTAAAAAAATCAATCGTAAGACCGCCGATGCCATCTCCTTCACCATTAAACACACGAAAGGCTGTTGTGTTTTCATTGCTAAAAAATGCAGCACGATTGTCGATGGCTTTTTTAAATTTTTTTATAAAAAAAGCTTTATCAATTGTTTCATTCGTATCGGTCGTTAGCACCCAGCCAATCCCTTTGTTTTGGATGCCGTAGTAACCTGTTCCAATAAAACGGTTATGATGATCCATGAGCCTGAGGAGTGTTCCTTGCTCAGCAGGTAAACGTCGTGCATCAACCGCATCCTTTGAAATAAGTGGGAAGCCTTTTTTTAATTGATCAGAAAAGGGCTGTTGTATTTGTAGAGCTATTGTTTGTGTCATAGTGTCATCCTTTAAAAAACGTTTTGCTCTATTATCGCACTGTTTGCGCGGGATAGCCAAACTTATTTCAGGAATTGCGCAATTTTTGTCACGGTTTCAATTGTTGCTTCTTCAAAATAATTCATTTTACTGAAATAACTATGGATTAAACCTGGCATTGTAATATGTTCCACTACCACACCAGCAGCCTTTAACTTTTGTGCATAGCTTAGACCCTCATCAAAGAGAACATCTGCCTCTGCAGCTATAATGAATGTTTTCGGCATGTTACGGACTTCCTCTAGCTGAAGAGGGGACACAAGTGGATTTGTGAAGTTTGCTTCCTCTGTATAGTGATGAGAGAACCACTGCATGGCTTGTGTATCTAAGCCGTAATCTTCACCATATGCCAGATAAGATACTGTTGAAAAATCGACATTTGTGACAGGATAGATGAGTGTTTGAGCGTGTAACGATGGTCCCTCGAGTGCAGTAGCTAAGTATGCAACTACAGTAGCCAAATTTCCGCCAGCACTGTCCCCAGCAACTGATAATCGACTTGCATCGCCACCTAAGGCTTCCATATGATCGTGCACCCATACTAAGCTATCGTAGGCATCATGTAAGGGTGTTGGGAAAGGATATTCAGGTGCTAAGCGGTAATCCACTGATACCACAATCGCCTGTGCCTGGTCTGCTAATAACTGGCAGCCTGCATCGACAGATTCTAGATTGCCATAGACCCAGCCTCCACCATGATAATAAACAATAACAGGTAAAGTTTTGCCGAGGACGGGCGTATAAAGCCGAACTTTAATTTGTTCGCCATCTCGCACTGTAATTTTGTGATCCTCAATGGATGCTAGCTTTGGTTTGTGTGCAGATTGCCATTGTGTAACCGTCCGCATGGCTCTCGCTTCCTGAGGTGAAACTTTGTAATAAGGTGTACCAGTACGCTGAGCTTCTAGATATTGAACAGCTTCTTTTCTTAAAGTTATCATCTTCATCATTCCTTTATTGAGAGGTTTGTTATTCCTATTATAAACTATTCATATAATTTTACTAGGATTTAGGTGTAACAAATGTTTATTTATTTAAAAATAGGTGAAATAAGCGCATTATGTTTATAATAAAAGGGACGAAAGTATTTGGAGGGACAGTATGATTTCTTTAATTGTGGCACATGATGACAATCACGTCATCGGATATAACAATGGGATGCCTTGGCATTTACCTGGGGATCTGCAGTATTTTAAACAAAAAACAATGGGCAAGCCTATGATTATGGGACGTAAAACATTTGAATCCATCGGTCGACCACTTCCAGGGCGACGCAACATCGTCATTACACGTGACGAAAACTATCAGGCAGAAGGCATTGAAATTGTGACTAGCTTGGAAGGTGCTTTAGCGCTAGCTGGAGATGTACCTGAGGTGATGATTATTGGCGGCGAGCAAATTTTCCGTTTAGTGATGGAGATGGCTGATCGCTTGTATATCACAAAAATTAATCATGCCTTTCAGGGAGACACCTATTTCCCGAGCTATGAGCATGATTTTGTTCAAGTCTCTTCAGAGGAGCCTGAAACAGCACCAGAAGGTTATACATTCCAATATCAAATTTTTGAACGTAAATAGACGAAAAAGCAATCGCTCCCTTCACAATGAGCGATTGCTTTTATTATAGATAAAAATAAACACACGCATACATGGAGGCACAGCCAGCTAGCACAAAGAGATGCCAGATTGCATGGTTAAAGGGCAGAGAGCGCCATGCATAAAAGATGGCTCCAATCGTATAGAATAGCCCACCTGCTAGCAGTAAAGCAAAGCCATGTAAACCTAAATACAGATAAACGGGCTTAATGGCAAATATAATTAACCAGCCCATGCCAATATAAAAAATTAATGAAAGTACTTCAAAGCGATTAATAAAGAAACATTTAAACAATACACCAAGCACAGCCAATGACCAAATAATACATAGTAGCGTCAATCCAAGGGAACCACCAACGGCAATTAATAAAAACGGCGTATAGGTGCCGGCAATTAAAATATAAATGGACGAATGGTCCAAAATAGCGAAAAAGTGTTTATATTTTTCTGGCATACTGTGTAGTAATGTAGACATTAAAAACAGAATGATGACAGACGCACCGAAAATGCTGAAGGTTGTAATATGTAGGGCATTTCCTGTTTGTACGGCTGCTAACAGTAGAACAACCAGTGCTGGAATACTAGCAATGAAACCAATACCGTGTGTTATGGCATTCCACAGCTCTTCCCTCCATGATTTATAGTCAAATGAATCAACCATTTGAAACACTCCTTTCGTTCATACATTTACTATACCCCAATAATTTATAGATGAACATTTACATTTGTCATATAGTTCATATCAAAAATGTCATAAGCCTGTCATATTCTTTGAGGGGCATTGATAGACAAGAGGTAGGTGAAAACGCTATAGTATCCAAGGTAGCGTTTACATGCTAGCTAGGACAGAGCTTTGCCTAATGACAAATGTCATGTTTACATAATGATTCATTAGTCTATATAATAAATTTTAATGAAGTAAAAGGATGTGTCGAAGTGAGACGAATTCATATAGTAACGGACTCAACTTGTGATTTAACAAAAGAAGAAGTAGCACAACATGGCATACATATCGTGCCTTTAACGATTCAAATTGATGGTCAAACATATACAGATGGAGTGGACTTAGAGCCACAATCTTTTTTAGGCTTAATGAAAAATGCAAAAAATTTACCGAAAAGTTCACAACCAGCACCAGGTAAATTTAAGGAAATATATGATGAGCTCGGTAAAGATGGCGATCAAATTATCTCCATCCATATGACTGGTGGTATGAGTGGCACAGTAGAATCAGCTCGTCAAGCAGCTCAAATGACAGATGCCGATGTGACAGTCATTGACTCACGCTTTATCGCGATTGGTTTAGCTATCCAACTACGAGAGGCCATCCGCATGCGAGATGAAGGCGCCACTGTGGAGGACATCGTGACACGTTTAGAAAAGGTACGAGACAATACACATTTATACGTTATTGTAGACACGCTCGAAAACTTAATCAAAGGCGGTCGAATTGGTAAAGGCACAGGCTTTATCGGTTCTCTCCTAAACATCAAAGTCATTGCCAACCTTGAAGGTGGCGTATACAATCCTGTGTCAAAGGTACGTAGTCATAAACAAGTAGTTAATTTTTTATTTAAACAATTCCAAGCAGATACAGCTGGAAAAACAGTTAAGGCAGTCGGCATTTCCCATGCAGATGGCCTAGTAACGATGGGCAACCCATTAAAAGCGCTTATCGAAGAAACTGGCTTTAACGATGTTGAAATTGCCTTTACATCTCCAATCATCTCGACACACACAGGTCCAGGAGCAATTGGTTTTATTTATTTTGCAGAATAACAGGAAGGAGCTACTACATAAGTAAATGTAGTGGCTTTTTTATTATGCGTGGATCACCTAGCAGGATGAGCGGATTATTCAAAGATGAGCAGTTTTTGTTTAGCTGTGATCAGTTTTCAACTAACTATGAGCTTGAGCGGCTTCAATTTAATAGTGATCGTGTTGAACAGTAGCTTCAATCAAACAGTGATCACGTTGCCACCAAAAATAAATCAGACATCCTACTAATTATCATCCCTTCTGCATAAAGGCACACTGTATAAACACACATTTTTCCATACATACACCTGAGGAAATTTGGCAAGCACACAAAATTATGGAGAACTAAGGGGAAGTCACTTTTCATTGCGGCATGAACTATTCTATAATAGAAGTAATAGAAAGGGATGGAAGGTGGTCAAATGGACATTTGGCGATTTATGTTGTCATGTTTGACCGTCTTTGTACTAAGTGGTTGTGCAATATCAATCGATGAACCGAATCCGCAAGCAGAACCTGAAGGTGAGCAAGCAGGAACGGAGCAAGATATACCGCAGGATGAGCAACAAACAGAAGATGAGGAAAAAACATCTAAGAATATGTTGACGCAAATTTTTGAACATTTTTTTGAGCCATCAGCAGAGGATTTATCGCAAATTGATGAAGAACAAGCAAAGCAACTACATTACTTGGCACTGGGAGATTCGTTGACAGATGGTGTCGGTGATGAGTATAGTCAAGACGGTTATGTTGGAAGATTAGCAGATTCATTGCTCGCATGGCCTTCGATTTCGGATGTAGAGGTTGATAATCGGGGCAAACGTGGCAGACGCAGCGATCAGCTACTAAAATTAGTGAAAAAAGGGCATTATGATGAGGAGCTGCAAGAAGCACAGCTAATTTCCTTAACAATGGGTGGCAATGATGTCATGAAGGTCGTCAGGCAGGATTTATTTAACCTGAAACGTGATGCTTTTGATAAGGAATTACTGGCATACAAGGAACGTTACAGCAAAATCGTAGAAGGCATTCGTGCTAAAAATCCGACAGTGCCCTTATTACTCATTGGTTTTTACAATCCGTTTTCGATTGTAACCAATGAGGCGAATGAATTTGATACGATTATCACAGAATGGAATAATGTGATAGAGGAAGTAGCCAGCAAGGATTCCAATGCTTGTTACGTATCAGTAGAAGATTTGTTTGATTCAAATGAAGAGCTCGTCTATCATACAGACTTTTTCCACCCGAATGCAAAGGGGTATGAAAAAATGACAGAGCGTATACTAGCAGCAATGGAGCAGTGTGGTATGGAAAAAAAGATTAACAAGGCAATAGGCTTCGAGGAGTGACAAAATGAATAAATGGAAAGTCGCGTTTTTCGCCTTAGCGGGCACAGTGCTTTTTGCAATCCTCCTCGTCGTTTTTTTAGCAACTAGACCAGTGGATGGCGTCCATGTTGCGAAGAGTTCAGCAGGTGAAAGTGAAAGCAAAGGAAATGTACTCGTGGTGCAAACCACAACAAAGGAATTAGAATCGATCTCAAAAAAATACCTAAAGGATGCAGCGAAAGGCTCACCTTTACCACTTGATTTCACAATTGGGGATGATATTCAACTACGTAGCACACTGACGGTATTCTATACGGAAATCCCCATTTCCATGAATTTTGATCCTATTGTGGATGACAAGGGGAATATTATTTTAAAACAGACAGGCATGAATGTAGGGTTATTAAACATTCCACCAGAAACGACAATGAAAATCATGCGCGATTCGGTGGAATTTCCCTCATGGATTACCGTGAATCCGAATAAAGCAGAAATATATATTGATTTATCGCGCATTAACATTGCCTCTGGTTCACGTGTACGTGCTAAAGAGTTGGACTTACCAAAGGATAAAATCTTATTGGAAATTATTGTTCCTGGTGAATAAGGAGTGAAATAAATGACAAAGCAATATGCAACATTTGCGGGAGGCTGTTTTTGGTGTATGGTCAAGCCCTTTGACGAAACACCTGGGATTGATTCCGTAATCTCAGGCTATACAGGTGGACATGTTGTAAATCCTACCTATGAACAGGTTTGCTCGGAAACAACAGGGCATGTGGAAGCTGTACAAATCACATTTGATGATGAGTTATATAGCTACGAGCAGCTACTTGCGATTTATTGGACTTTAATTGACCCAACAGATGCAGGGGGTCAATTTTACGACCGTGGAGAATCCTACACAACGGCCATTTTTTATCATAACGAAGAACAGCGTGAGCTAGCTGAACGTTCAAAGTCAGATTTACAAGCGTCTGGCAAGTTTGATAAACCAATTATGGTAAAAATTTTACCAGCCACTACGTTTTATCCGGCTGAGGATTATCATCAACAGTATTATAAGAAAAATCCAATGCACTATGAGCGCTATTCGATTGGATCAGGTCGTCGAGCGTTTCAGGAGCAACACTGGGGGAACAAACATGAATAAGGAACAACGTTTAAAAGAACTAACAGAGATGCAATACTATGTCACACAGGAAAATGGCACAGAGCCACCATTCCGTAATGAGTTTGATGACCATTTTGCAGAAGGTATCTACGTAGACATTGTGTCTGGCAAGCCTTTATTCAGCTCACTCGATAAATACAACTCAGGCTGTGGCTGGCCAGCCTTCACAAAGCCGATTGAAAAAGAACAGGTAACCGAGCATTTCGATACATCTCACGGTATGCGTCGTGTGGAGGTACGCAGCAAAGAAGCGGATTCGCATCTAGGACATGTCTTCCCAGACGGCCCAAGTGAGCAAGGTGGCTTACGCTACTGCATAAACTCAGCAGCGCTTCGATTTATCGCAAAAGAAGATTTAGAAAAGGAAGGCTATGGCGAATACCTAGCACTATTTAAATAGTAAAAACCTAGCAAGGTAGCTCCTTGCTAGGTTTTTTTATGGTCAGGAGAAACAGCAGATTAGAAGGATAGAAATCTAAAAGTGGAGGATAAACCTAAAAAAGTAGCAGATAGCATGCTGAAAGTGAGGGATAGCCCCGCAAATTAGGGGGATAGCTCTCAAATAATTGGATAGAAATCTGAAAGTGGAGGATAAACCTGAAAAAGTAGCGGATAGATTGCTCAAAGTGAAGGATAGCCCCGCAAATTAGGGGGATAGCCCTCAAATAATTGGATAGAAATCTGAAAGTGGAGGATAAACCTGAAAAAGTAGCGGATAGATTGCTCAAAGTGAGGGATAGCCCTGTAAATTAGGGGGATAGCCCCGCAAAGTTAAGGGAGAACCAATAAAAAATTGGTTCTCCCTCTCTCTTTCAGTTCGCTTAAACTTTAAACTCGCTTACGAGGTTGCGTAGGCTATCTGCTTGTTGGGCAAGCTCAGTGGCTGCAGCGTTGATTTCCTGCATGGAGGCGGAGCCTTGTGTGGCTGCTGCCGCAGATGTCACAGTGTTGGCCGCGGATTGTTCTGCGTAGGCATTGACATGAATGAAGTCACTTGCCACCGCATTGCTATTTTCAAGCGTTGTCGCAATTTTATCCACCATGGCCGCGATGATTGACGTTGTTTCTTCGGTATGCGATAAAATGTTGGCTAAGGATTGATTTGTTTCGTTTGTTACTTCAACGCCTCGGATGACCGTTGTCACACCCTCGTGATTTTGAGCAATAATGGATGTGACCTCATCTTGGATGGATGTGACAATCGATGTTACCTCTTTCGCTGCACTTTGGGATTGCTCTGCAAGTTTGCGAACTTCATCGGCTACGACAGCAAAGCCTCGTCCATGCTCACCAGCCCTTGCCGCTTCAATCGCCGCATTTAAAGCGAGGAGATTCGTTTGCTCAGAAATGGCCGTGATCGTACCAATAATAGAGGTAATATCCGCAGATTTACGACCTAACGCCTCCACAGTAGATGTTGTAGAAGCCATTGTTTCTTCAATGGATTGCATGACGAGTGATGATTGCTCCACAGAGCGGCTACCTTCATCGGCTGCTTGCTGCATGGCGATAGAGGCACGATGGACAGCACTCGCTTGCTCATTTAATTGATGCATTGAATGCTCTAAGTCGCTCATTTTTTGCTGCGCACTATTCATACTGGAAATCGTATTGTCACTATCACTCGCAATATCTGCTGTCGCATCCGCAATATCCTGAATTGTACGCGCATTTTCATCTGCTAAGGACATTAGCTCCTGACTGCTGCTTGATACATGATCCGCCAACTCACTTACGCGTCGAATTAAGTTAGAAATCGACTCAATTAACGTATTTGTCGAGGCTGCAATAGTCGAAAATTCATCACGATTACGCACATTTACACGTCTTGTCAAATCGCCTCCTGCTTGTGCAATATCAAGGATAGAGTCATTAATCGCTTGTGTATTACGTTTTAATGATTTAAATAGCATAAAGCCAAAAATTACAATCGCTAAAAAGCCAACGATTGAAACGAGAAAGAATGTAGTGATAGAAATATTTACCTGCTGGTTAAGCTTGTCTAATTTTGTTTTATTGGAATCGTCCATGACAGTATTAATTGTCTCAATGTTTTGATCGATATGTGTTTTCATTGTTTCCCCAGTAGCACCCATCATCAGTTTACGAGCCTGCTCAAGACCGAGCTCATCACGCATTGTCATGACTTTATCTGAATAATCAAGGTAATTTTTATAATATTGCTCGATTGCCTGCATATGACCGAGTTCCACTTGGCGATCTTGAAATTGATCTTTCAAAGCGGCTAGCTTTTTATTAATGGTATCTATTTTTAAATGATAAGAAGTAGAATAAATGCCGTTACCCGTAATTAAATACGATTGCTCTAAATTGGTCAGTCTAGCAATCTCATAGGCAAGTTGATTCACCGTTAGTTGCTCCTGCACATTTTTCTTTGTGAAATCTTCCATTTGGTGCTGCAAGTTTTGTATATTGATATAGGACAATATACCCATAATACCGTTAATTACAATAAGAAGTGCAAACATAATAAGCACTTTACCCCGAATTAAATGGTAAAAACGTTGTCGTTTTTCTTTAATAGGAGGGGGATTTTTCCCAGTTTCCCTTTGTGTAGAAGCTTTCCTCTTCTTAAAAAAGCTAAAAGTAAAGAGAGACGGGCGTTTTTTCGCTGTACCATGGGTTTTTTTAGTCTTTTTCATCGCCATCACCTTCCTATTTTTTAAATAATCGATTTCAATTTTATCTTATTTTGCTAGATTTTTCTATCTTTATTTCTAAAAATTAAAATTTTTCAGATAAAATAACTATGACAAAAGTCAGTATCGACCATGAAAATAGTTCTAAAATCATAAGTGGGTAAAATATAGTAGTAGTGGAATTTATGACGAATGCTATTTTTTTTGATACACTAGCGAAAAGCCAATGCATAAAAAGGGGAATTTGTTCGATGAAGAAAAGTTTTTATTTATATGTCCTAACCTATCGAGGTGGCGATTGGTCTGATCCTAAAGTACGCTTTGCAGAGGAAGTGTTTCATGAGCATAATTTTCCAAAGCAGAGCACAGACTTTAATGAGTTGTCCGACTATATAGAAACCTATGCAACGGAAAACCTAACAATCCAGACCTTTGATACTTTGTGGACACTTTATGAGGAACAAGCATAATTGTACGAAAACTATAAATAATTTTGTAGTTGCTAGACGTCTAGCATTGCGTAAATGACAGAAACACAGTATTATTTATAGTGATAACTGACAGAAAAGAGGGATTGCAGTATGAGTATTCATATTAATGCAAAAAAAGGTGAAATCGCTGACACAATTTTACTTCCAGGAGATCCATTACGTGCAAAATACATTGCGGAAACATTTTTAGAAGATGTAATTTGCTACAACGAAGTACGTAATATGTTCGGATACACTGGTACGTATAAAGGGAAACGTATTTCTGTACAAGGAACTGGTATGGGTGTGCCATCTATTTCAATCTACGCAACAGAATTAATGCAAGAATATGATGTTCAAAAATTAATCCGTGTAGGTACTTGTGGTGCAATTCAAAAAGATGTAAAAGTACGTGACGTGATTTTAGCGCAAGGAGCAACATCTGATACACGTATGAACCAAATTATTTGGGGTGGTGCTATCGATTTCGCTCCAATCGCTGACTTTGATCTTTTATTAAAAGCATACAATGCAGGTAAAGATGCGGGTCTTAACTTACAAGTAGGGAATATCTTCACAGCGGATTTATTCTACTCAGATGAACACCAAAACGAAAAATTAGCTCAATACGGCGTACTAGCGGTAGAAATGGAATCAGCAGCTCTTTACACATTAGCGGCAAAATTCGGCCGTAAAGCACTTGCTGTTCTAACAGTAAGTGACCATATCATCACTGGTGAAGTAACGACAGCTGAAGAACGTCAAACAACATTCAATGACATGATCGTGGTCGCTTTAGACGCAGCGATTCAAGACTAAGCTAACTTTAGCCATAATTAACTTTATAAAGAATGCAGGCAACCGACAAAAAACAGCCCATTTTCTAAGATGGGGTGGAAGTAGTCGGTTGCTTTTTTTGGTGTAATTATAGACAGATTGTTCCAGTTTTGATACCAGTCGGCCCGTTAAATCCTGGGATTGTGGCAATTACCATGTTTGTTGCTATGTCGATGACAGACACCGTATTGTCTACTTGATTTGTTACATAGGCAAAAGTACCATCTGGCAAGATGGTTACTTGGTCTGGAGATGCACCTACAGGAATAGTTGCAATCACCGTATTGGTGGCTGTATTGATGACAGATACGGTATTATTGCCTTTATTCACAATGTAAACAAGCGTTCCATCAGGGGTAATCGCTGTTCCTACAGGTCCTGTACCAATAGGAATGGTAGCCACTACTGTATTGGTAGTGGTATTAATAACCGATACGGAATTGCTATTTTCATTTGTCACATAAGCAAATTGCCCGCTTGGAGTCAAAACAATGGATCTAGGACGAATTCCCACAGGGATTGTAGCAATCACCGTATTGGTTGCAGTATTGATAACAGATACTGAATTAGAATTCTCGTTGGCAACATAAGCAAACGCACTGTTTGGCGTAAAGGCAATACCTTGAGGTTGTAGCCCTACTGGAATAGTGGCTGTTACGGTATTGGTGGCTGTATTAATGACCGATATAGTGTTCGATCCGTGATTGGATACATAAGCAAGTGTTCCATTTGGTGAAATGGCGACACCAAGGGGGTCAATGCCTACAGGAATGGTAGCGATTGGCAAGTTTGTGGCAGTGCTAAAAACCGTTACATTATCCGAGAAGAACGCTGGAACATAGCCAAAAGCACCATTAGGTGTAATCGCTACTTCTAACGGAGCAGATCCTACTGGAATGGTAGCGACGATTGTGTTTGTTGCGGTATCGATCACAGAAACTCTATTATCAGGCGTTGCGAGCTGCCCAGCATCTGTCACATAGACGAGATAATGACAACTTGGTGGTATGGGTAAAAATGGCGGCTTACATTTACAACGACAACAAGGACAACAACAGCGACAATGACAATTTGGATTTGACGTAAACTTGAATTTTTGAAAATATTTATGTTCTTTCCCCACACAGGACATCCTTTCAGTCATATATGGCTACTTTATGCGTAAAGAGCTAGGCTTGTTGTACGTTTACCTAGCCATTCTCTTTTACCATTTTTACTTGTTATTGGAATAGTTCTAAACTTCTGAGTACGGTTCTTCTAAAAAATGCAGTATGATGAAACTAAAAAGCATAGGAGACATGAAGATGTTTAGCTTGATTAAAAATGATATAAGATTCATTGAAATTGAATATGAGCTTCGTTATAAGGGATCTTCGAAAACATTTTCCTGATTTGACGATAAAAATCAATTTTATTACATTAGCTTTCCAATAGCTTCTTCGATATCTTTTCATTCGTACACTAACTCTTTTAACACTTTCCTACCAATTGTAATTTCTAAGCTTCGCCCCATAATGTTCATAAAAATAACGTGTTTTATTCTATAGCTAAGACTTCGACAAATATAGTTTGGTAGTTCTTTTGATGAAAGCAATGAAAGATTTCCTTCAGCAATTGTTTTCCTATCCCTTTTCTGTGATAGTTTTCTAAAAGATAGAGCGTTTCTACATACTTGGAATGGGGAAGGGTTTGAGTCTCTACTTGCAGATGTGAAGCCAATAATGTCGTCTAATTCATTTTCAGCTACTAGTATATACTTCGTTTTGTCGGCAATTTCTTGTGTCCATAATTGCGTTTTTGTTCGTAGGATAATTTACTTAAATATTTTGCTGGCACAATATGCTTATAGGTTGTTCACCAACTATCAACATGTACTTTTCCAATACCTTTCGCATCTTTATAGTTGCCTTTCTAATGATCAAATTTATCACCTCCTATTAAATCTTTATAAACAGAATGATAACATCTTCTATAGTTTATTTACTTAATAAGGTAAAATATGAAATATATAGGTTTATAGAGGAGGTATATTTTTGAAAAATAAGTATATGTGTACGATTAAAATTAATTTAGAGGGTGGTGATATTCAATTTGATGTGTCAAATGATGAACAACTATTTAGTTTTAGATCTGGTTTAGCCTTTATAGCCATCCCACGATTTTTCTCCACGCTCACCAGTTTTTATCAAGGTAATACAAATGAAGTAAAAATAGATTGTCACGGAAACTATGATTACTATATTTTTTCCAGCGATGGTGAATACATATTAATTGAACATAAAAGTCATTATCCTATCGAAAGAATATTTAATGATCAATTTTCTCTTAAGGGGTATATGGAGGCTATAGATCAAGGCTTCAAGAAATATTTGGAGCAGTTAGAGAATGAAGGAATCTTCCCATTGGAAAATCATGCATTTGCTGATCCTTTAGGAGAAGATGTTTTAAATGCTTTCTATAACTTTTCTTCATTATTAAAAGCTTGAAGAGCAATGAAAAAAATAAAGTATGACCGCTTCAAAATAGAAGCTCTATTTTACAGATAAATTTTAGCAGCCGATTCTTAACCAGACAAGGAGGAGGGTGAACCTTGAAAAAAATAGGTTTACTAATAGCAGCTCTTTTCGTAGTAAGTGGGGTCTTTATTGATAGCAATAAATTATTATACCCTCCTTTGCCAATCGATTCCCTTACACCAAAGGAAGCTATACAAAAATTAAATGCATCCCCCTTTGATTTAGTGGCGCTCTCCAATGATAAGAAGGCAACTTGGTACCTTACAGCCATTTCAGCTAGGGGCATACAGAAGGTGGACGAGGACATTCAGCAAATGATGGCTAATGAAGGATGGGCATTTCTTGAAAAAGAGGGGAGCGGGTTATTTTTCGAAAAAAATGGGGAACGTTCCATTGTGACAACGGAAATGTGGACGAAGCAGTATGTGCTTGTTCAAATTCAGAAATGAGATGCTCTATGGAAGTATGGGATATTTACGATAAAAATCGCCAAAAAACAAATAAGCGTCATGTGCGAGGGACAAAATTAGCAGCTGAAGATTACCATATCGTTGTGCACGTATGGATTCGCAATAACAGGGGAGAATTCCTTTTAACAAAAAGACATCCCAATAAACATTATCCTCATTTATGGGAATGTCCAGGAGGCTCTATAGTAACGGGTGAAAGCAGTTTGGACGGGGCTATTCGTGAGGTGGAAGAGGAAATAGGGATATCATTATTGAGGACCAATGGACAATTAGTAAAGAGTGAACGACGTAATTGTTTCAATGATTTTTATGACGTTTGGTTATTTGAGCAAAGCTTTGAAATTAGTGACATCAAACTTCAGGAGGAGGAAGTGACAGCAGTTCAATGGGTCACAAAGCCAGAGCTTGAAAAGATGCTTCACGCGAATAACGTAGTACCGACACTTCGCTACTTTACGTCCATTTTTAACGATAAGACTACGCCATGTTAGTGTTATGTGTCAGCATAATTCTGATTCTGTAGGTTAACCTATACCTAAATAGGTTAGAGGAGCGGTAAAATGTGACTAAGCGTATTCTTATTGGACTAGCTTTATTTACGTATGTTTCCATTTTTAATTTGGTTTTTGCAAAGGACAGTGATTTGCCACAACCTCTTGAAGAATTTCTTCCTGAAATCGGCTATAAAACAGTAGAAATAGCCGTAAAAGAGTTCGAACACCACTATAATAAAGAGCTGAAGCTACCCCTACGAGTACCGCCAATCAGCTTTACGCATCACTTTGGAAGGTTTAGTGATTTAGAAGGAGAAATGAATGATCAGCTGGAGGTGGTAATGATCAGTGATCAATTGACACAAAATCATTTCAAAATCAAGGTTCGACCAATTCAGCATAAAATGTCATTTGAAAAATATAAAACAGATGTATTTAAGTTGAAAAATGGCAGTGAGGCAGCCTATATTGAAAATCCACGAATTGGTTTTCATTTACTCGTGTTTGAAAGAGACAATTGGCAATATGTCTTTAGTATTGATCGAGATGTGGCAGATCAAGTAACGGCTGAAGTCTTGATTGATATTGCTAATTCAATTGATTATCCAAAGCAAAAGTATTAGCCCCTCTAATTTTTATTCTTACTGTTCAGTTCCTCTCGTAATTTCTTTAGTTCCTCCGTTTGCTCCAAAATAGAATTGTTAACTCGTCTAATCGAATCATATATAGCAAAAATCCCGGCAAAAATAAGAATGATAACTAATAAATCCATTGTGCACCTACTTTCTATTTATACAATGATTGTAACAGGAATTTCCAAATGTTCGAAGAATTAGTTAGGTGGAGGTGCTTGTCATGCAGAGATATGTTTATCATATGGTTCCAAGGGAAATGGTGGGTCTTGAGCTTATGCCATTAAATAGGTTAGGGGCATTATTTCCACATTTATATGAACGATATTCGAAAAAATATTTTGATCATCCTGAGAGACCGAAATTATTCATGAAAGAAATTCCTCACTTAAATTGCTTGTGGAATGATGTTGTTCATTTCCTACCAATCCATCCTAGTCATCTATATAAGGCTTTAACAGAGCTTGGTATTGCAACGAGAGAAAGCCTAATGTTTTATCAAATTCCAATCCAAAAACTAGCGGTTAATCGTAATGCGATGTACCTGTATTCCAAGGAACACTATAAAGGGCAGCAGGGGCAATTGCTGCAGAGGATATAAAACTACTGTCGTTACCTGATTATAGAGAACTAGAACAGCTACCATCAGCAACAGTAGACTATTTCCAAACGGAGAAAGAAAAAGGGAAGAACTTTGGGCTTTTTGCGTATATTCCGCATCTCTTCAGCTTAGGCAATGTCAACGTAGATGAAGCGGAAATCATTACATGGAATCACTTCAATCCTAGCTGAGGTGGAAAAAGAAATAGGGTATGCCGAGTAGTTGGCTACCCTTAAATGTCATAATTTCTTCCTCCTACTCATTAGCTATGATTTCTATTAGACTGTCGAAATACTAGTTGAAGCAAATAGACAATCAATCGAAAAATGAGTAGATAAATAAAAGCTTCAATCAAGCTTGTTGCTAGTATCATTACATAACGACCGAAATCTTCTAATTCATGAAAAGTATATGTTTGTATGTGCCAATCAAAAAATAATGCTTTGTAACTCGTCCCCAAAAAGATGGGTATGAAAAGTAGCCAATAAAAGGGCGGTAAACTAAATTTATAGCCTTTAGCCAGCAAGGTACACCCTCCCCATTTTTTTAGCCATCATAACATAAAAGAAAATATTTTAGTATATTATGGAAGTATTAAATGATAATACAAATACATTATTTACAATTATAGTAATTTAAAGGTATTATTAGTAAGTTGAGATGATGTCCAGAAATGTAGAAGTCCATGAAAATGATCCATTCAAGCAAGATACATCCCGATGTGAAAACATTATTATCCTATGCTACTTCCGAAAAGAAAGTGGATAGGGAATATCCATTGTATATCGAAAATCCTGAAAGAGTGTTGTATGGCTATACCATCGAGCAAGATTTAGTCGGTTGTATAGGAATCGTTAAAGGAGAGGCAAATCGCTGTGAAATTAAACATATTGCCGTATCGCCCGTTTTTCGTGGAAAGGGCATTGGACGTGAGATGATTCGGTATGTAGAAGAACATCATGCTTTTTCTTCCATTTATGCAGAAACAGATCAAGAAGCCGTCCTCTTTTATAAAAATCTCGGCTTTCACATTACAAGTTTAGGAGAAAAATACCCTGGAGTGGAGCGTTTTGGCTGTCTATTAACCTGCACTATCTAATGGTCAATTCGTTGTACTGTCGATAAACGTCCACTTATATGCTTTTTACGCCCTGTTATTTGTCTGTGTTAAAAGATCGGAGATTTGAATGGTACGCTAACATAGAAAGGAGCTATAAAAATGAAACAAAAATTGTGGTGGATTGTATGTGGCTTGGCATTGTTCATAGCAGGCTATTCGGTTGTTCAATATTTACTATTCGATGCACGGCAGGCGGGATTTGTTCAATTAAAGCTTATGCTTAGTGCAACATTGCATTCATTTTGGTATATCATGCTCTATATACATATTGTATTCGGTATATTAGCCCTCGTCATCGGTCCTTTTACGTTGTCATCAAAGTTACGAGAGAAAAATGTGAAACGCCATAGACTACTAGGCAATATCTATATGGTTAGTATTTTGTTTGGTGGCTTGGCAGGACTTTATTTAGCGCTGAACGCAACAGGGGGATGGGTAGCACAGCTAGGCTTTGCTTTATTAGCCATAGGGTGGCTTTTCACCATGTTTCAAGCGCTGGTCCATATTAAAAAAAGAAATATCCAAGGCCATCAGAAATGGATGCTAAGAAATTATGCTTTAACCTTCGCAGCTGTCACATTACGAATTTGGCTCCCTTTGTTTACGGTAGTATTTGGCTTTGATAATTTTGAGTATAGTTATGCCTCTATCGCTTGGCTATGTTGGGTGCCAAATTTAATCGTGATGGAATGGTATATCCAGCAGAAACTCCCTAAATTTGCAGCTTACTGAGAAATGGCAAAGACAAATGGATATTGTTGAAACATATTATTGAGCATTGGGTTCTACATGGCCTAATGTTCTTTTTATTTTAAGATACATAGTTAATTCATTCTAATATTCTAGGTACATTAATTATCTCAATAAGTAGACTTTTGAATATGATAAAAAGGGACAGGAGGTGAAGTCGCATTGAGGTTTAGTTACAATCGTAATTTTGATAATTTTAAATGTGATGCAAAATGTAATTATCCAATGAAATATAAATGTAATGAATTTGGGTGTAATGGCTACCCATATGTTTATGGTATTGAGGATCCAATCGGTGTAACAGGAGCAACAGGAGCTACTGGTGCTACAGGAGCACAAGGTCCCCCAGGAGCACCAGGACCTCAAGGAGTAGCAGGAGTAACGGGAGCACCAGG
>NZ_LDUJ01000035.1:0-64615 GCF_001043675.1 Lysinibacillus sp. LK3 | reverse complement strand
CCTTATAACCTATCAGTAAAATTTGTTAAAACCACTCTATCTAAGCTCTTAGTTTTATACCTTTTATATATTGTCCATTTATTATTCTTCAAAAGGTTTATTTTATATTAAACTCTATAAAAATATATTGTAGTGTATTTAAAAAAGACTTTATGGATAAATCCACAAAGTCTTTTAAATGTTATATTTAATTATTATTGTATAAAAGGTGAAGGTACAATAGCTAATTTTATCACCAATTTTAATAGAAACCTGAAATGAAATGACAGCTGTAAGTATTAAGTTTAACAACTACATATGTCTTATCAGATTCTACAGAAACTACAGTAACTGTTGTTGAACCTTTTAATGTAACTTTATTGTCAGTATCTTTTTTGAATCCAAATGTGAATATAATTTTTTGATCTACACCAACTGTATCTTAAAGAGTTTATAATTTAGTACTATTTAGAGAGCATTCAACTTTGTCGTAAATTGAAGTACATTGAATGCTATTACTTAGTTTTAACTTTATTATTAACAAATTCTGTTATGAACTTAGCATTTTTAAATAAAATTATAACTTCATTGGATTCAATAATGCTGCTGTTTCTTTTTAGCAGTAAATCCATAGCCTTTTTTAAAAATTTTTAATAACAAATAGAAGTAGGAATTATACATATAGATCTAATAGTTCCAGCAACATAATACTGTATCAAAATATTAAGCACTCATTACTTAAACATTACATATAAAAAAGACTTTGTGGAAAATTCCACAAAGTCTTTTCTAATAAAATTATTAACGAGTTAAAGTCACAGAACCTACTGTTACTGTATTGCCTTTGTTATCAGTACCAGAAGCACCATTAGTAACTGTGAATGAAGTAACTGCAGGATCAGTTAATCCAAGAGCTGAGAATTTCACAACTACAGTTTTCTTAGCGTTAGATACAGAAGCTACAGTACCTTGTAGACCATTAACTGTTACTTTGTCTCCTGTAGCAATGTTTAATGCATCAGAGAAAGTAAATGTTACTTGTTGATCTTGACCAAGAACACCTACAGTACTTGTAAGTTGAGTACCACCGTTTACAGCATAATTGAATGTACCATCTTTATCTTCAGATAAGTTAAGAGTTGTACCTGTTGCAGAAGCTTTAACTTTTACTGTTGAGTTTAGATTAATTTTGTACACTAAATCTGCTAAACCTGTGAATAAGTTTGCATCACTTGGTCTTGCATCAGCATGATAAGTAAATGTAACACCGTTTACTGTAATTGTATTACCGTATGCAGCAGTGATTAGAGCTGAGTCAACTGTAGCAACTGCAGGAGTTGTAGCAGAACCTGCTACAGTTACAGCAGCAGTAGTTAATGTAGAATTAAATGCATCAACAGTAACTGCTCCACCAGTAGTAGCTGCACGTACAATTTTAAATGTTACAACACCATCTGCATCTTTGCTGTAGTGTACTTCAGCACTATTAGCATACTTTTTCAATTCTGCAATAAATGCGTCTGCATCAGCAAGTGGTGCATTGTTTTCAGCTACAAATTTAGCATCTTTATAAGAAATTGGTTTCTTACCATCGAATGTTAAAGTTTTATCTGTAGTATTTACTGAACCAATTCGACCAACATGATTATTTGCTACTTCACTTGATGAAGTAAATGTTGCAGTTGCTTCTTTAGCAGTAAATGCATAATCTTTACTGTCAGTAGGATTAATAGCAATACCAGTAGCAATTACGCGTACAGATGAAGGTTTGCCATCGATAGCTTTTACTTGTAAATCAGATGATGATAACTCACCTGGGTACGATAATGTAATACTACGGTTTGGTGAAACTACTTTACCTGCTACATCAATATCATTTGAACCTGTGTTCCATACTGTATATGACACTGATTTAATAGTTGCAGAGATAACTTTATCACTTTGGTTAACTAATTGTGCTTTAAATGTTGCTACTGCACCATCTTCGAACTTAGTTTCTTTCTTACCTACAGTATTATAAGACTTGATAGATGCACCATCAAGGTAAGCTTTTTGGAAGTAAGAAATTGGAGCAACTGCTTTTGGTTCACCCTCATCAAGAGTAGCTTCTTTTGCATTAGAAGTGTTGATGTCAATCCAAGCAACTGGAGTTGCATAGTCGTTTACTTTATCTGAACCAATAACAAATGTAGCTTCACCTTTTTCATCTGTTTTCACAGTGATTTGCTTAGCTTTTGTTCCAGTGTAATAAACTTCGTTATCAGCATCGATAAATTTCGCATCAGTAACTGTAGAAATAACGCGATCTAAATCTTCGTTAAATGCTACGTTTACCACTTCGTTTTTAGCTAATTTGCCATCTTTATCTTTTACAACAACTTTATATTCGCGACCGTTATCTTGGCCAGTTGCTGCAACTTCTCCACCTGTACGAGTTAACTCAAGTGTGTAATCTGCTTGTACTGCAGCAAATTTCACTTTAGATGCAGTTACTTGTAGAGCAGAAGTTTTGTAAGCTTTAGCATTTTCACCAACTGTAGTGTTTACTGCATAAACTACAGGAGTTACTTCAGCGTTTGTACCAGAAACTGTGAAAGTTGCTTCACCTTTAGAGTCAGTAGTAACTTGAGCAGCATCTAAAGCTGTATTGTTGCTTAATTGTAATGCTTTAACACCATTAACTGTAGCGTTTGCCACTTTGTCAGATGTTACATTCATGTTTTCTACAAAGCCAACGTTGAATGTTTTATTAGCTTCTGGTTTACCAGTTTTAGGGTTTTTGTAAGTAACTTTGTATGTTTTGTTAGCGCCATTGTTAATTGTAGCACCTGTAGTTACTTCTTCAATTGATAGAATTGTATCTACACCCCAGAATACATAACCAAGTGAGAATTTAGAACGGTCACCAGTTGCATAAGCAGTTACTTCATCAGTACCTTCTTTATAACGAGTGTAAGAGTATGTTGCGATACCCTCTTCGTTTGTTAAAGCTTCACCAGTTAATGTTGGTACAACGCCATCATTGTTGTTACCTGGTACAGTGAAAGTAACAGGAATACCAGCTTTAGATTGACCTTCAGCAACAGTTACTTTAGCTTGAACTTTTACTTCTTGACCAAGTTTACCTTGAACTGCAGAAGATACTAGTTCAACTTTAGTTGGAACTACAGCAGCCACACCTTTAAAGCCACCGATTGTTTCGCCGTCAAGAGTTAAAACATACTCTTTATCAGCTGTTTGAGCTTCAGTAGTTAATACAACAACTTTTTTGTTTGTTTGTTTAACAGAAGCATTTTTAATTTCTAAACCTTCGATTTTGAAGTTAAGTGCTTGAACGTTAGTAACTTCTTCTTCGAATGTTACTTCAACAGTTGTGTTGTTGATAGCTTTAACAAATGCTGCTTCTTCTGGAGTTTCACCTTCAACTTTGTCAACTGTACGTTTGAACACTAGTGCAAAGTCTTGACGAGTGATTGAGTTGTTAGGGTTAAGTTTGTTTGCATCAGTACCTTCGAAAACGCCGTTAGCTACTGCGATTTCTAAGTATTTTTTAGCCCAAGGTTTTACTTGAGAAGCGTCAGCGAATTGGCTAAGATCTGCTTCACCTTCTAAACCGAATGCTTCTACTAAAATTTTAGCAGCTTCAGAACGAGTTAAAGATTTGTTTGGTGCAAATTCAGTTGCACTAACACCTTCAAAAATGCCGTTAGCTACAACAGCAGCGATTGAGTTGTAGTACCAAGCGCCAGCTTTCACGTCTTTGAAGTTTACATCACCATTAGCTTCTAATTCTAAAGCTTTAGTGAAGATTTCTGCAGCTTGTGCACGAGTTACTGTGTTAAGTGGGTTGAAGTTCCCGTTAGTATCACCTTGGATTACGCCTTGGTCAACTAAAGCTTGAACTGCTTCTTTAGCATATCCAGAGATTTTGTTATAGTCGTTTACTTGCGCAGCAGATGCTACAGGAACGATTGCTGATGCAACTAATGCAGCTGTTGCTGATGCCGCGAAAAACTTACGGCCTTTGTTTTGCTTTGCCATTAATGTATTCCTCCCTAAAATTCCTTAAATTGATATTAATCCAACGAAAACTATAGTACCGCCTAGTTACCTAAATGTATGTATTATAGCTTTCTTGAATAATACAAAACTAAAGCAAATTTGTTAGTAAATTTACTAGAAAAAGCGTAGTAGAATACCATTCTAGTAAGTTTATTCACTTTCTACAATAATATAACACTATCTTTTCCGAAATTCAAGCATTGGGACATAAATTTAGTTATAGAAGATTTTTTTACCATACCTAATATGGTATTTAATAGAAACCATTAAACTTACAACTAATTATATCCTCATTTGGATTGGTAACATATAGTTCCGTTACCTATTATACCTTACTCTCAATAATAACCAAGCATTTTCTGGAATGGTTACTAAATTGTCAAAAATTAAAGACTCCCGTAATATTTTAGTTATAATTGTAAAGAAACCGAAATATAGAAGGCGTTTCTTAGCGAATTCTGCCTCTTCCCCAACAACTTTATGAGTTTCTTCTTTATTAAATAAAAAGCTTAATCTATCTGTTCCCATGTTGTAATAATAGATTGCCACTTTTTATGCTACACTTTTGATAGTTTGATAGAACATATCAGCTATTGAAGGGAGCTTAAAAAATGAAACGTAAATTTCCTCTTTACGGGGCCGTGCTAGCAGGCATGTTATATCTTGCGCCAACTACCGCTTCAGCAGAAGATATTTCGAAGCACTGGGCCTACCATGAAATGAACTATCTTATTACCAACGATTTAATGAAGGGTGATGAATTCGGCCAATATCGTCCGAATGATGCTGTCACTCGTGCTGAATTTGCAGCCTTTCTTGTTAGAACACTGAACTTACCAGCAGCTTCTAGTCAGGCAACCTTTACAGATGTTAAAAAAGGTGACTGGTATTACGGAGTAGTCGAGCAAGCAAGCTATCACGGGTTAATTAAAGGTGACGAGCAAGGTAAGTTCCATCCGAATAATCACATTAATCGTCAGGAAATGGCGGCTATGTTAAAAAGAGCTCTTACTTATCAAAACATCAATACATCTTCCTCCCCTATTGCTTTTAGTGATAATGCGCGCATTGCCAAATGGGCCTATGCAGATGTACAAGCTGTCGTCACAACAGGACTACTTGTTGGGAAGCCAAATAATCAATTTGCACCTCTTGCTCAAACAACTCGTGCTGAGGCAGCTACCGTGCTTTATCGTTTAATCCATTTAGAGGCGCCTGGGACAGGCGGTAAGCAATATATGACGACGAATTACTCATATGATTACTCCTCTGTAGTAACTAAACAAACAATGAATAATCCAAAGGTCGATGGTGCGGGCATTTTCACGGCTAGCGAGGCACTAGTGTCATACTATGTACACCCAAAAAGCTTTATGCAGGATAGCCCATCTTATTATCAATTCCTAAAATTATCTACTGTCGTCAATAATCTGAGTGCAAAAGAGCTAAATGATAAAGTACTTGCCAATAAAGGAAGCTTAGTAGGTACAGCAGATGCCTTCATTCAAGCTGGTGTAGACAATAAAATCAATGCTATTTATTTAGTCTCCCATGCCTTGCATGAAACAGCCAATGGTGGTTCTGCACTGATTAAAGGGATCGAGGTTGGCTTAGATACAAATGGCAAGCCGATGGTAGCAACACCAGAAAATCGCGATAAATTAACTGCTATTAAGACAACCTACAATGCTTACGGTATTGGCGCTATAGATGCCGATGCTAATAAGTATGGTGCGGAGCGCGCTTATACAAATGGCTGGTTTACTGTTCAGGATGCCATTATCGGCGGTGCCCAATTCGTAAAGGATCAGTATATTAGCAGGGGGCAGGATACGCTCTATAAAATGCGTTGGAATCCTGATAATCCGACAGTCCACCAGTATGCAACACATGTGATGTGGGCTGTCATTCAAGCGAAAAAGATCTATGATATTTATGAATTAATTGGTGCTCATACGACAACAAACCTAGTGTTTGATGTGCCTGCCTATCAAAGTCAATCTTCCGCTCCATCATTACCGAGTCCATCGAAGCAATACGCATTGGATTTAGGGTTAGCTGGAGCAACTGGTAAAACGACGATTAATCTCAATATGAGAACGTATCCAAATACAGCAGATAATGCTTCGATTATTACGAATTTGCCAAAGGATACCTCCTTTAAAGTTCTTGGTGAAAATGGTGGTTGGTTGAAAGTAAGTGTCAATGGACAAGAAGGCTGGGTGATTGATGATTATGTGAGTCTTGAAAATGGCTTACAAATTGTTAATATGAACATTACACTTAATGTTCGAAGTGAACCATCTACGACAAGTGCTATTTTAGGTACTGTTAAACCGAATGGCTTTATTATCGGTGTTGTAGACGATAAAGGTGAGTTTATAAAAAATGGTGCCTGGTATCAGGTGCTTTACAACGGAAAAACGGGTTGGGTACATGGCGATTATATTGTAAAAAAATGATTTTAATAGGATGCGCAAAAGAAGAGTGCGAAGATAATTCGCACTCTTTTTGTTAGTCATTTTTTATCACCGAGATGAAAGCGCTATATAATAGAAGAAACTCGAAATTTTAGGATATAATTTTCATACTATCCCCCTAAAATTTAGTAAATTCTACGTCAAAATAGTGTCCTAAAAAAGCTTAATAGGACAATTGCTATACCATGTAAAAATCGTTACTAATAAGAGCTATACTTTAGGTAATCATCGTTAAACCCATTATCGAAAATTTCCTGTCAATATTGCTTTTGTGGTATGATAGATTGCAGTGAAAATGGAATTACAGAAAGGTTTGAACACTATATGAGGCATGTAACGATTATGGGCGTACCCTTTTTACATATTAGTCAACAAGGGTTTGTTGATTTACTCGTTAATCGTATTGAACAGCAAGAAAAAACTTTCGTTGTGACAGCCAATCCTGAAGTTGTCATGCAGGCAAATGAAAATCCAAATGTCATGAATTACTTAAAGCAGGCAACATACATTTGTGCAGATGGCATTGGTGTCGTTAAGGCTGCACAAATCCTTGGAGATTCACTTCCAGAGCGAGTAACTGGCTATGATACGATGGTACGTCTGTTAGAGGTTGGTCAGCAAAAGCATTTTAAAATCTATTTACTAGGTGCTCAAAAGGAAACTATCGAAAAGACGGTTGCTAATATTCATAAGAACTATCCAAACGTTGATGTCGTTGGCTATCATGATGGCTACTTCGACTGGAATAATAATGATTTTGCAAAAGAAATTGCAACTTTACAGCCTGATCTTGTATTTGTGGCATTAGGTGTACCAAGACAGGAAAAATGGATAACAGAAAATCTTGATAAATTTTCAAAGGGTGTATTTATCGGTGTAGGTGGCTCCTTCGATGTCATCGCTGGTACTGTAAAACGTGCACCAGTAATTTGGCAAAAGTTAAATCTTGAATGGCTCTATCGACTGTTACGCCAGCCGAGTCGGTTTGGAAGAATGCTTGTGCTCCCTCGCTTTGCTTTAAAGGTATTTGCATTAAAGTTTAAAGGTCAGGGCAAAACAAAATGAGTCAGTCAACATTTGTTAAAAGCACACTCATCCTGACGATTGCCACCTTACTTTCCAAAGTAATCGGAAGTATCTTCCGTATACCACTTCAAAATATTGCTGGTGATGAAGTACTTGGTATTTTTAGTCTTGTCTATCCTGTTTATATGGTAGCACTTTATTTATCCGTTGCGGGTATCCCTATCGCTATTTCTAAGCTAATAGCCGAAGCTAGGACGAGTCATGATACTGCTAAAATTAAGAAAATTTATGTGACTGCAAGAATCCTTGCATTATCCTTTGGCGTCATTAGTTTTACAATCATTTACGGCTTTTCAGAGCAGATAGCGAATGCACTTGGTGGACCTTCAACAGAGATTGCCTTAATTATTGTTGCCCTTACATTACTGGTAGCCCCCTATATGGCTGTCTATCGTGGATTTTTCCAAGGATTTGGGGATATGCGACCTACTGCCATTTCTCAAGTGATTGAGCAGTTAGTACGTGTTGCATTAATTTTAATTGTTGCGTATTTCCTAGTAGCAATGGATTATTCAAATGATATCGTAGCTGGTGGAATTATGGCAGGCTCTGTATTAGGAGCCCTCGGTTCACTTTTCTATTTACTCTTTAAATATTTCCGTTCTTCGGTAAAAGTGACGAGTAAGGAAAAATATTCTGGTAAGGATTTCTCTAAATACAGTAAAACCATTTTAAAGATTTCTATTCCCATTGCGATCGGTTCTGTGACAATGGCACTCTTTAACTTTGTAGATTCCTTTACGGTTACATATGGCTTAAGAAGTGCTGGTGCAGATGCAAGTGAAATTAGCTACCTTTATGGTATTTATGGTCGAGGACTTACATTAGTTCAAATTACGACTGTTTTTGCTTCTTCAATTATCTTGCCGCTTGTGCCTTTGATTACAACGAAGCTAGCTGAGCGTAAATTGGATGAAACACGCACTATTATTGAGCAAACTCATCGTATGACACATCTTATTTCATGGCCAGCTGCGATTGGGCTACTAGCCTTAACCTTGCCTTTAAATCTAGCTCTTTTTAAAGACTTAGAGGGAAGCTTAATGTTAGCCATCATCAATCTAAGCTCTGTCTTTACATCACTAACTTTGCTAGGAACAGGTATTCTACAGGGCATGAATGCTGCCAAAACAGGAGCTCTCATTATTTTGAGCGGTGTTGTCCTTAAGGTCTTTTCTAACATCTTCCTTATTCAAGCATTTGGTTTAGATGGTGCTGCCTATGCAACTTTGCTAGTGTATTTTGTGTTATTTATTGTGAATTCTGTCTTTATTTATCGTACGATTCGCTTTACTGTCCTTGGAAAAGATACGGTGAAAATGATTGTGTCTTCCATTGTAATGGGAGCAGCAGTTGGATTACCAACACTTTGGCTTGACTTTACACATTGGTCAAGAATGTCGGCAATGGGCTATCTAACTGTCGCAATCGTAGTTGGTGGAGCTCTTTACTTCCTTCTACTATGGCTGATGAAAGCTATTCATAAACAAGATTTAAAGAAAATCCCTGTTATCGGAAAAAGATTTTCATAAATAAGAGAGGTAGGACACTTATGTCAAAACAGAAATGGCTTTGGGGAATCATTGTTCTTTTACTCGTCGTTTCCTCTACAGGTATTATGAAGAGGTGGAATGCGGAGCAATCGAATGATGCTTATGAGATTGTTATTCCCTATGATGAAATACAAACCGCAGAAAAAAATAGCGACCTAACAATGGATGAAATTCTTTCCTCCTTAAAGGATGCTGGGCTGAATACTGTGAGTCTAGAGCCCTTAACATTAAAGGAAATGGAAAAGCAAAACCTAATTACCGTTTATAAAGAAAGTGAGTTAGCAGCCCAATTATTGTTTACACCTTATAAAGATGCTGTTGATATCACTAATAGCGGCTATTATATTCGAGTGCCTGAAAACGAAAGCTACCAAAAACTGATCATGGAGAGCGTTGAACCAGAGGAAGTACAAATAGGAGAAGAAGCTTTCTATTTCCTTCCTGCTTCTAACCACAATTTTGATTTAAAAACTCCAATTGGCTATGATCAGCCTGCTATTGACATGATTAGTAAGCATGGACTAGCTCACATCTTTAAGGTGGAAAATGCAGATAATGAAGTAGCTAACGAAAAGTTGGTCAATCAATTAGTCGATTTAAAAGAGGCTTCAGCAGGCCGCTTACTTGGTCAAGGTGATGAAGCTATTGGTTTTGGACAAGAAGACGGCAATCAATTAGTTGAAAAATTAAATGATGCTGGCTATTACTTCTACACAATTGAAAGTAACCCACTTAAAGGCGAAAGTAAAATCGCTCAAATGACGGATTACAAGATGATTCGTTTGCATAGCATCAATGTCAATAGAGAGACTAAATTAAAGCTAAATGCAAGTATTGACCGTACAACACGCGCTGTCAAAGAGCGTAATATTCGCTCTATTTTCTATCATATTAAAACATCAGGTAATGCCAAAGAAAATGTAGAAGAAACGATTGATTATCTAAATGGTGTGCATGACACAATGCCAGATCATTTCAAAGCAGGTGAACCAAAGCTATTTGATAAAGTAATAGTGCCAGCTTGGGTCACAGCAACCGTATTAGTAGCAGGTATTTTATTTACCTTTATCATTTCAGAATTAGTAAAATGGATGCCTCTTCGTATCGCAGCTGCTGGCTTTATGGCTATACTAGCGATTGCGTACTTTATCCTGAAAAGTACTCTATTTTTACAAGCATTTGCACTCATTATTGCAGTCCTTGCCCCAACCTATGCAGTCATTAAATCAGCGCAAGGTTCTACGAAGGTGTCTAACATATTGGTCCAATACTTAAAGGCAGTAGCAATTAGCGTTATTGGCATTGTAATTGTTATTGGCTTATTGAATGGTAATGCCTTTATGACAGGCTTTGCTGTATTTAAAGGGGTTAAGCTTGTTTATCTTATTCCAATTATGGGTGTTTTACTATTTACAGTGATTGAGATAAACCGACTAGCTGAACAAAACATTAAGAACTCTTTATCAAATACGGTAACATTGTTAAATAAAGAATTAAAATATTGGCATGTGCTACTACTCGTTGTGTTGGCAGGTGTCGGATTATTTTACATTAGCCGAACAGGTAACTCTGGCTCTGTAAGTGATATGGAATTAGCCTTTAGACAATGGCTAGAAAATACATTGTATGTTCGACCAAGAACAAAGGAATTTTTAATTGGTTTCCCATTCTTCATATTAGCGCTTTATGTAATGGGGATTAATCGCAAATGGGGAAGTATTCTCCTAGTACCAGGTGTTATCGGTTTCTTATCCATCATGAATACATTTACTCATCTACACATCCCAGTAGCTGTTTCTGTATTACGTACACTATACAGTGTATCTCTAGGTCTTGTAGTAGGACTTTTGTTTATCCTAATCTTCAAAATCGGTTATCGTTGGGTTTCTAAGGCAATCGCGAGGTGGTCATAATGCACGTTGTTTTATCTGGCTATTATGGATTTGATAATGTCGGAGATGATGCCATTCTACTGTCCATTATCCAATCTTTAAAAAAGTGGCAAAGTGATATAGAAATCACGGTATTATCTAATAATCCAGCAGCTACTGAGCAAACATATGGTGTCAAAGCCATTAACCGTTGGAAAATGAAAGAAATTCGTCAATTACTTAAAACAGCAGATGGACTGATTAGTGGTGGCGGTAGTCTCATGCAGGATCAAACAGGCATGAAAACGATTCCTTACTATGCGGGCGTTATTCAAATCGCAAAATGGTTGAAGAAGCCAGTATTTGTTTACGCCCAAGGTATGGGCCCGATTAATCACCCACTTAGTAAATTTATTGTTCGTACAGTTTTTAATAAGGTCGAACAAATAACAGTCAGAGATAGAGCCTCTCTAGCTCTTTTAACAGAGATCGGTGTGCGAAAAGAAACAAAGATCGTACCAGATCCTGTTATGGGACTTAACGGTAATGACTTTCATTGTGAGTGGCTAGAAAATGTCTCTTTGTCAGCCGATAGCTATATCTCTGTAAGCGTTCGAGATTGGCCATCCGCTGTTGCCTACAAGGAAAAAATTGCACACAGCCTAGATGAATTAGTACGTCAGGGTGAGCAAATCGTTTTCCTGCCTATGCATGGTGAGCATGATTTTATTACTTCACAGGAAGTAGCAGCACTTATGAAGGAAAAGAGCTTGATTGCTCCTGCTGATTTATCTATTGAAGAAAAAATCGCAGTGATTGGTCAATCTCAACTATTAATAGGTATGCGACTGCACTCCTTAATTTTCTCGGCAATCTATGCGACACCGTTTATTGCCATTTCGTATGATCCGAAAATTGATGCGTTTGCTGATATCGTTGATCAGCCTGTCATCGGTCATGTCGAGGTTGATGATTGGAATGGTGTAACATTGTTTGAACAAGCTGTAGCAATTCTTGAATCCTATACAACAGTTCAAGAAAAAATGCGCCAGGCCGTCATCCCATTGCAAGATGAAGCAACTGCAACTGCTAAATTAGCAATTGATGCTTTGTCAAAATAAACATTAAAAAATGATGAATTTCAATGTTAATTGAAATTCATCATTTTTTTCCTACTTCTAATAATTTTAAAATGGACTGGGCCTGTTGCATATGCATCGCTAAAACATATTGACCTGCTTGCATTAAAATTTGCGCCTTCACCATATTCATCATCTCTTTTGCGATATCTGCATCTCGAATACGAGACTCTGCTGCTTGTAAATTCTCTGCCGTGTTCACATTAGCATTATAGGCATGTTCCAAGCGGTTCTGATAGGCACCAAGACGTGAGCGCTCATTGGAAACACGTTTTAAGGCTTCATCCATCGAAGACATGGCTTTTTCCGCTTCCTCACGAGTAGCAATAGAAGTATCCTTCAACCCAAGTGCCTCGGACCCCATCCCATTGATAAATAATTCTATACTCTGTCCTGCATTGGCGCCTGCTTGAATCTTGATGCCATTTGTTTCATAATCCCCATTAAGTAATGTCTTTGTATTAAATTCTGTATCGGTTGATGTGCGCTGGATTTCCTTTTTTAATTCTTGAAATTCCAAATCTAATTTTTTACGATCATCATCTGTTAATGTATCATTGGCTGCCTCCACTGCTAGCTCACGCATACGCTGAATCATGGCATGTGTCTCATTCAGTGCCCCCTCTGCCGTCTGCACAAGCGAAATACCATCCTGTATATTCTTAGCTGCCATATTCAAGCCACGAATTTGAGCACGCATTTTTTCAGAAATCGCCAGTCCAGCTGGATCGTCTGCTGCACTATTAATTCGATATCCGGAAGAAATTCGTAGCATGGCTTTACTCATCGCCCCATAATGACGATTCATATTATTCAGGATTGCCATCCCTGTTGCTGACCACTTACCAAGCATGATTTCACCACCTTCTTGTTTTTATATCGGTCCAACATCTCATCTATTGACCTTAATACTGGAAATGGTTTCTAATTTTTTTATGTGTTTTTAACATTTTATAGTTGATTAACTACATAATAAAAGCACCTGCTTGTCATTTATGATAAGTAGGTGCTTACTGGACATTCCATCTATTCAATTTTGAAACCCCCAAGTTGATGGCTCTTTTGCTGTAGCAATTCGAAAAAGAGTTCTTTATCATTCTCTAGTAATGCCTGATCAATCAAATGATCCAAATTTTTCTCCTCTAACTCTGCAATAAGCTGATCGATTTCACCAACCGTCACAGTAGAAACCATCGGAATTTGTTGCTTTGGTGTAGCGCTTTCAAGTATTGGTGCTAGATGCTCATGAACATTAGTAATAAGCAATAGTTGATAAAGTGGTAACCGAATAAAGCGATTTCCTTTTTGGAAAACAAAAACCTCAGATAAATTTTCAATCTGCTGTGTCTTCATGTTGATGATCATCTCTTTACCTTCTATGGGAATGAAATGGAAAATCTCATTCTCTTTTAAAATAGAGAAATATTGATAAGCAAATACGAGACGTAATTTATCTCCAGTAACTTTTGTGTAAAACGGCTTCATGTATTGAACTTGCATCATCCTTCATCCCTCCCTAGTTATCTGATTATTCAGATTTTAACACAAATCAAAAGCCTTGTTAACTATCTTTACCTCATTTTTTTCTTTCTGATCATTCAGCTTATCATTACTGCATTTTAATCGTATAATGGAAGGACAGTCTTTTTTTCCTTTTTACAATTAACAATGTTAACTATAGCCATACATGATGAAAGGAGTGAGGTTATGGCATTGTCTATATCGCAATTAGCTAAGGAACATCAAGCATTTGTGCTGACTAAATTAAAAGAAGCTGAACAAGGGTTACATCCTTCCTCTACCGAAGATGAGGAACTAGTGCGCCGTGCTGTCTTTTCAGTAAGGAATAAGTCCATTGTTTTTGAACGATTTAATGGAGCAAGTTCTATATTATATGCAAGTGTTCAAGATGTCAGACCCGCTTCTGTTGAAATTGATTTTTCAAAGGAAGAGCTACATTGTAGCTGTCCTCAAGCAAAATGGTGTCGACATCAAATAGGTGCTTTACTCGCTCTCTACCAATATTTTGATTCGGTTCAAAATTGGTCGAGTGCTTGGCGTGCACAAAAATCTGTTCAATTAAAATCTTTAGCAGATGAACGCAGCCCGCAAAGCTGGTCGATGATGGTGGATGAGGTGATGAAACGATTATTACCACCTGGGCGCATACTAGAAGGCTATGGGCTTTCCGCTGTAAGAACCGATGCTTTGGAGCGTCTTCGTCGACATATACCCTTTGAGCGTGAATGGCAACCTCTTTATAAGCTCTATATGGAGCTAGCCATTTTTAATTCGATATGGCGACATTTAAATGAAACACCTGGACATTCGTTAGATTCACCTTATATGATATATTTTATCGAACAAAGCACGCAATCTTTTGAGAGCATTCTTACAGAGCTTTCTAATCGATCACGACTATTTGCAACAGATCCATTTTATGATGCCATCCAAGAGCTAGTAAGAGAATTTTTATTAGAAAGACAAGGACTTTTTGCCAATCGCCTTCGTCTATATATGCTACTATGGGCAGTACTTTTTTATGAGAAGCCTCGTCGTGAACAGGAATTGGCATTTATAAATAATCTTGTTCACTCTTCAGCAGAAATTTCTCTACAATCACTAAAATTATTATTTTATGTGCTATTACAGAAAGAGGATTTACTGCTTGAAAAGTTGGCACAGGTTGATTTACCACAAATGCAGGATTTGTTTGAACTAGCTACTTTTGCACAACGTGCTGGAGAGTCCAATTCATTAGCAGTCATTTTACGAGCAATTTTACCTTTGACTGAAGTGTTTCTACAGGAGGTCGTTCCAGTCGTTCAGCGTGCCCAATACGTAAGGCAATTCCAACTTTTATTTGACGAGATTCAGCTTTCGGAGGAAGAGGAAGCAACGCTGTATAGTGCCTTTGGTGTGTATGGACTACAGCCGTTCTCAAGTTTTTTAATTAAAAAAGGTCGCTATCGGGAATGGGCAGCTTTGCATCAACTAAACCCATCATCCCTCTCTTACTTAGAAATGTGTGGATTAAAGGATGTATTACAGGTTGAACCTGCAACTGTTTTACCTTTATATCATGTCTATGCAATGGCTGAAATTACGCAAAAATCACGCTTAAATTATAAACAGGCTGTGCGTATTTGGAAAAGTATGCGTAGCGCTGCAAAGCGAGCTGGTAAAGCAGCTTATTTTGAAACATATATGCAAACCATTCGTGCAGAATATAAACGACTACGTGCGTTACAAGAAGAAATTGAGAAAGGAAACTTAGTATGATGACAATAAATGCTCCTTCCCCTTTTTCCAAAACACAACAGCTCCGTATTGAAGTAGCTCGGGAAGGATATTTTACGTTGCAGGGTTTTACTGCAAATGGTACAACAATCGATGTTGATACATTAATTTCTTCGCTATTCTTTACTTATGAGGCAAACGTTTATGGATTATTAACAAATCGAGCTGATTTTACAATTGAAGTTTCTACAGCTGAGTTACTCGATATTTTTTCAACAAGCTTCCAGCACCCTTTCATCAATTGGAGTGGTGCAAATGAAGAAAGTATAGAATGGTTAAAAAAAGTTTACGCATTACAAGCATACTGGCAAGAGCCAGCACTTTGGTCACATGCTGTGATTGCAGATGATTTTTCATCATTAACTTTCCCTATTGATCATATAGATTCAGCATTATTGGAAACAGCTGTACAGCAGAAGCTTTCACAGGTTGGGCTAATACTAGCTGATTTACCAAAGTTATTACCCTTTTTCCTACGTGGAGGCTGGCCATTGGATCAAGCTCGTCAAGCTGGAGCTGTTTCCGTTTCTTTACGGTTAAGTGAGCCAGAAGAAGATGCCGATGTATGGTTATTAGAAACGGTGCTAAGCACTGCTACAACGAAAAACTACTGGACACCTGCTATTCGTAAACAATCCTTACCTATTGAAGAGACACTACCTACAAAGTGGCGAATGTTTGCGACTGAAATTACACAGCAACAACAGCAAATTGTAGAACTTCTATCCATCGATACGATCAATAGTGATATCTTTATTCGTGTGACACTGGAAGATTTAGAAGTTCGCTCTTTTTTACGGGAGGATCTTGCTAGATTGCAGGCACTTGGTTTTGATGTTGTACTGCCAGCATGGCTAAAGGATTTAAAACAATCCAAAATCCGAGTACGTGTTACAACTAGTAATGTTTCCACAAGGAAGGTAGCAGGTTTAGATGATATTTTAACGTTTAAATGGCAGTTTTCTATGAACGGACAAACGATTTCAGCTGAGCAGTTTAAAAAACTTGTGGATGAGAAACGTGAATTTATTCGTATTGGTACTGAATGGTTCCGAGTAGATGCCAATTGGATGCAAGAAATGCGTGAATTGATGCAACAGGCAGAAGATGAAAGTTGGACTGTTCGAGAATTATTATTTAGGGAGTTACCAGAAGACCTGTCTGCACCTCTTGAGGAAGAAGATGCAGATGATGCACTGAGAGATGATCCAATCTTTGCATTGGAAATACAACAATCATTAAAAGCATACATGGAGCAACTTTTGGAGAAGAAAGGCTTACCTGCCGTCTCGATTCCATTGTCCCTACAAACCGAATTACGCCCTTATCAATTAGAAGGCTTTGAATGGTTAGTCTTTATGCGCCAACAAGGTTTCGGTGCATGTCTAGCTGATGATATGGGACTTGGAAAAACGGTTCAATTGATTACCTATTTGCTTCATATTTATGAGTCATCAACTTACACAAAGCCATCCATCATTATTTGTCCCACTTCAGTACTTGGGAACTGGCAAAAAGAACTTGCTCGATTTGCCCCGTCCCTGATTGTGCATACACATTATCAAGCAAATCGAGCAAAGGATGAAGAGTTTAAACAGCTAGTGACAGCAGAAAAGCCACATGTCATTTTATCAACCTATGGTACTGTGTCACAGGATACTGAATTTTTACAGGATATCGAATGGGCAACGGTAGTACTTGATGAAGCACAAAACATAAAAAATATGCAAACATTACAATCGAAAGCCATTCGTAAATTGCTAGGTGACCATCACATAGCTCTTACTGGGACACCTGTAGAAAATCGTTTATCTGAGTTATGGGCTATTTTTGATTTCATTCATAAGGGCTATCTAGGTAGTTTTGGTCGCTTCAATGAAGAATTTATTTTGCCTATTGAACGAGACGAATCAGAGTCGCATAAGCAGAAGCTTCGAGCTAAAATTCAGCCATTCTTATTGCGTCGTACAAAGCGAGATCCACATTTACAGCTTAACTTACCAGATAAGCTAGAATCGAATGAATATTGTCCATTAACAACAGAGCAAGCTTCACTCTATGAGGGCTATATTTTAGAGACGCTTGATCAGTTGGAGCAGTTAACAGGCTTTCAAAAAAAGGGTCGCGTCTTAAAGATGCTCAGTAAATTAAAGCAACTATGTAATCATCCTGCCTTATATTTAAAGGAACCTTTCGAGGATGCCGAAACAATGCTTGCACGTTCGACTAAGCTAGAGCGCATTGTACAAATGGCAGCTGAGATTGTGGACAATGGCGAGCAATGTCTCATCTTTACACAATATATTGGAATGGGACAATTGCTACAACATTGCTTTAGTGAAATATATAATGTAGATGCACCGTTTTTAACTGGTGCCATGCCTAAGCAGCAGCGAGACCGCTTAGTAGAGGCTTTCCAGGCAGGAGATTTCCCTATATTTATCCTTTCTTTGAAAGCTGGTGGAACAGGACTTAATTTAACAGCAGCTAATCATGTTTTACATGCAGATCGCTGGTGGAATCCTGCTGTTGAAAACCAAGCAACAGATCGAGCATATCGCATCGGACAGACACAATTTGTGCAGGTCCATAAATTTGTGACAATTGGCACGATCGAGGAAAAAATTGATAAGATGCTGGTGCAGAAATCTGCATTATCCGAAGAGCTTATTCAATCAAGCCAGTGGTTGACCGAGTTAGAAGATCAAGAACTCCGCGATTTAATAACATTAGATATATAATAATGAGATGCGCCAAGAGCAAATAGTTCTTGGCGCTCTTTTAGTGGAACTTGCTACTTCTTTTCCCTACTTACTTCATAATTCGTATTTAGTTGTGTTGAAAATTCCATTGCTGTGCGGTCTTCAGCAATGTTTATTATAGTGTTACACATCATTCCTTTCTGTTTGTTACGGTGCAAGAAATATAAGGAGAATGGCGGATCAGACAATGAAAGTACTCTTGCCCCGTATGTAAACTATACTTGCTAAGGTAAAACAAAATCCTTTAAGTGTTCCTGTTCATTCGGTGGCTGTGCCGGTACAGTAACTGCTTCGTCACTATCTCTTTGTTTAAGTTGATAAAATCTAACATCCTCAACCACTATCTCTGTCATAAAAATCTTTGTGCTTTCCTCATTTACAAATGACCTTGTTTGAATACGGCCAGTGGCACCGATTAATGAACCTTTTCCACAATATTTAACGATATTCTCTGCAAGCCTTCCCCAAGCTGTACAGAAAACAAAATCTGTATCTACTTCCCCTTGATTGTTTTTAAAATTACGATTAATGGCTAGTGAGAAATGGGTCTGCATACGATTTCCAGATAAGTAACGTAACACCGGGTCTTTTGTAAACCTTCCAACCAATCCGACTTGATTCATTCATTCACCTCCTTTGCTTTTGATTGCTCTCATCTTACAAAATGATTCCGGTATTCGCAAAAATCAATATTGTTAATTTCCTTCAGTTTTTGTGCATAAATTGGGTAAATCGGCATTTTTATTTTTCTATTTTTTATTAATTTTCTAGCTGAATGCTTTAGGCTGTAATGGCAAATGCTATTCCATGAAATCTGCAATCTCGCAGTTTTTGAAAAACCGTCACAGGTGCGCATCACAAACAACAACTGTCTCATGTGTTATACTAAAAGAATGACAGACTTAGGAGGAATATACATATTGAAAACCTTTAAAATGCTTTCCTTTGACCTTGTCACAAAAGATGGCGTGCAACCATTCCCTTTAATCGATGGCATCATTATTAATCAGGAAAATAGCCATCAATCTTGGGTACTTGAATTGTTTATGGAAAAACAATATCGCTCAACCTTTGATGAGCTCTTAGCAAATGCTACAGTCTTCAATGTACGTGCAGTTATTTCATTTCCAGATAATGAACCCGCTCCTTTCCAGGTGATCGTACATACTGTTGAAGAAATCGGTAATCATGTTTCAGTCCTATTAAAAGGTACGCTTAAAATTAAACGATCAAAATATGCAGAACAATTACTTTCCGAGCTACTTGCTGAGGGTGTTTCTTTAGAGGATTTACTGGATCGCTTTACACAAGATATGAAAAAGCGACCAAAATTAAAAAATGACTGACGATGCGAATTTTTGCATCGTTTTTTTATTGGACAAGCAGTAATTTTTTTGTACAATACAATTTGAAAAAGGAGGGTTTCATTTGGTGGTTGCTATGAGGGGGAGACCTTTAAGGCTGTTGGAGATGTTCGTTTTGTCATTATAGGAGTATAGGAATTTTCTCAGGGCCATGCTTGATTAGTGATTAGTTACTCTTCATGAGTACTCTGCTTCTGGCATTTCCCGCTTACATGGGTATAAAAAAGAGTGTTTTCCGCAGAGGAAACACTCTTTTTATGTTATCGGTTATTCATACCATCACGGTATTTTTCAGTGTTGTTTACTTTATCGTCGACAACATCATTATTATTGTTACCGTTCATGTTGTCATTACGTTCAACACCATTTACACCGTTTGCATTTGGTGTGTTGTCATAGCCGTTTGTGCTGTTGATATCGGCATTTGAACCAGGTGTTGTTGCTTCAGGTAATGTTGTATTATCGTTAACAGTACCTCGATCTACACCATTCCCATTTACATTATTGCGATCGTATGCATCGTCACGATTATTCGGATCTAATGCGTCCTCGACATCGTCGACTCCTCGACGTACGTCATTCTCGACTTCTCGAACAGGGTGATCTTCTACTGCATTATTTCCCCAGTTACAACCTCCAAGGAATGCAGTTGCAAGAATGATGGTTAAAAATGACATTTTCCACATAGTAAAAAACCTCCTTTCTTGGGTACTATGTCATCAAATACATCTACTGTATTTGTGATCCTACATAGATTGCCCGAGAAAGGAGGGAACTATCCGATTTTTGTACAAACTATTTTTGTTTTTCTTTTAATAACTGTTCAATATATGCTGCCTCTGCTTTACAGTCGTAGCTATAGTTTGTGCCTAGCTCTTTTTGCAATGCCTCGATTGTTTCGACTTGCTGTGCTGTTGGTTCTTCATTTAAAATTTTGGCAATAACCTCATCGATTTTTTGTGCCATTTCTTCATGAAACTGTGCGCTCATCAATGTATCAGCAGGGATTTTTTCGATCCACGCGGCATTCTCCTGAAAATAAGTCTGCCAGTTTGCAATGAAGTCTTCCATGGAAAAGCGCTCTTCATCCCAACCAATACTTGCTAAGTATGTTTCAAAAGATGTTGAAATCGAACGAGTAATGCTAATTTTAATACCTGAAGACAATTCCTTATACATCTTAATAATCCTCCTACGTTTGTAAAACCTAAAAATTACATCTATTTCAATTCACAATCGCTTATTTACCATCGCAATTTAAGAACCTACTAATCAATTTTTGACTTGACTTTATCTATTTTATATCTTTTGGTCTACAAATGCAAATTAAGCTTGTTTAGGCTGTTCAGGCCCAATTGCAAATAGAATATCGGCTTCACATACAAGTTCTCCATCTACAGTTGCTACACCATGACCTTTACCCATTGCGCCACGAAGTTTTACAAATTCTACTTCCAATTTAAGTTGGTCGCCAGGTACGACTTGACGCTTGAAACGACAATTATCAACACCCGTTAAAAACGCTAAACGACCCTTAAATTCTTCAGCATTTAATAAAGCCACTCCACCTACTTGAGCTAAAGCTTCCACAATTAACACACCTGGCATAACTGGATAACCTGGGAAGTGCCCATTAAAAAAATCTTCGTTAATTGAAACGTTTTTTAATCCTACTGCACGCTTCCCTTCTTCTAATTCAATGATGCGATCGACGAATAAAAAAGGATAGCGGTGTGGTAAAATTGCTTGAATTTGTTCTGCAGTTAACATGTCATTTCCCCCTCAAAAATAAAGTATGTATACACAAAGTAAGGTAAAGAATAATGTTATTCTTTACCATTCATAATATCAAATATATGCTGCCATGTTTCTCGTTTAAAAATATCCATAGCATTGCCTTCTCCAATAACGCTAAAGCCAAACATTGCGCCTAATGCTGCGGCAACAACGACTAAAATGAGAACAATTACAATGCGTAACCAAATCGGAATCAGTCGGATTTGCACCCATCGAACCTCGCGTTGCTCTCCAGTCGAGCGGCGTTCTTTCTTTCTTGGTTGCGGTTGCGTATCGGTTTCTTGTGTCGGCACAGAACGTCGACGTGAATCGTTTGTCATAGATTGTACTCCTCTTCATTCCTTACTATGCGTTTTTGGATAACTTCCTATCGAATGCCATTAATAAGTCCTAGCATTTGATCTGCTAATGTCACCGCTCTTGCGTTGAATTGATAAGAACGTTGTGTTTGAATGAGTTCTGTCATTTCTTTCGAGAGGTTAACATTGGACATTTCTAGTGTACCACTTTGCATGCCAATTTGCTGACGGTTGGCTCCCACAAGCTCTGTCAAAACTTCTGCCTGCGTATAGCCAAGTTCAGCTAAATTATTAGGTAATCCCATATAAGAACCGGCAACATGCTCCATTAATTGCGGTTTTTGGAATTCTGTTACAGCTAAATCCGTACGAATAATATCCCCATTTGGATAAGATGCTTCTAATACGCCACCATCTCGAACAGCAAACTTTTGAACCGTGTCTGGTAATGTAATAGCTTGTCCTGCAGCGTTAGCTACTGGATAACCCTCTGCTGTTACAAGCATAACTGTTCCATTATTCAATGGAGATAAATAAAAGTCACCTTGTCGAGTATACACTGTTTCAGTTCCATTTTCACCATCTGGCATCAAAATATTGAAATATTGTTTCGCTTTTGTGAAAGCTAAGTCTAAATCACGATTAGTTGTTTGTAATGAACCTTGCTTTTCATTGGATTTAATTTGTCCAATCATTGCGCCTGATCCATAGCGAATACCAACAGGTGTTTGTCGTTCTGCACGATCCTGCTTATCATTATTAAATTGCTGATAAAGTAATTCATTAAAGGATGCTTCCTTTGTTTTATAGCCTGTTGTATTACTGTTAGCAATGTTATTACTAATGGTATCCAGTTTGTTTTGTAATTGCCCCATTGTGTTTGTAGCTGTAATCATTGTACGTAGCATTGATAAAAGCCTCCTGTTCGCCCATTAAATTTTTCCGATTTCATTCACAGCCTTCTCCATGCTACGATCATAAGCTTGTAATACTTTTTGATTTGCTTCAAATGCACGGTAGGCAGTCATTAAATCTGTCATTGTGCGACCAGAATCTACGTTTGACCCTTCTAAAAAGTTTTGACGTAGTGTAAAGGAAACACCATTCGCTCCATAAGCTGTTGGCAAGTTCTCACCATTTTCTGTACGAATAAGGCCATTATCTTGTTTTTGTAGCATGTTCGGGTTAGCAGCAAATGATACACCAACACGAGTTACTTGTTGATTATTTACAAAGATAGCGCCACTTTCATCTAATCGGAAATCATCATTTGGTAGCTGGATACGTTGCCCAGCATCATTTAGTACATATAATCCTTGACCATTAACTAAATAGCCTTGCCCATCTAACGTGAAATTACCATTACGTGTGTAAGCCTCACCACCAGCAGGATGCTCTAGTCGGAAGAAAATTGAACCCGTCACACCATCTTCATTTTGTGGTAAGTTTCCATTAATCAATGCCATATCTGTTGTAAAATCAGTGTTATAGATTTGGCCTTGTATGTAATTTGGCAATGTTTCTTGTAAATATGTCCCTGTATTTAAAGCTCCTACTTGACTCATATATTCAGCGCCGGCTTGTTGGTGAGCAGGAGCATTTGTTTTTCCAATGCTAGACATTAGCATATCTGGAAATGAGCGAATCGTAGATTGATCTGCCTTAAATCCTGGTGTATTCGCATTTGATAAATTATTGGTAAGTAATTCTGTTCTTCTTTGTTGCGTGATCATACCTGTTGCAACTGTATAAAATCCTTTAAACAAAGAAATCACCTCATTTTATTTTTATAAGGATGCTGGCACACGATCAATATTTTCAAGCATGATACCTGTACCAATGGCTACACAATCCATAGGTCTCTCTGCAATGAAAACAGGTACCTTCAACTCTTCTATTAATAGCTGGTCCATTCCATGTAACAATGCACCACCACCAGTTATAATCACTCCACGATCAATGATATCGGCTGATAGTTCAGGTGGTGTTTTTTCTAAGACATTTTTAGCTGACTGGACAATCATGGCTACTGACTCATGTAGAGCACGTTCAATTTCTTCAGACTCAATTGTAATTGTACGTGGTAAACCTGTTACCATATCACGGCCACGAATATCCATTGTATCATTGCGACTACCTTTGAAAACTGTACCAATTGTCATTTTGATTGCCTCTGCAGTACGTTCTCCAATCAGCAATTTATATTCTTTTTTAATATATTGCAAAATATCGTTATCAAACACATCGCCTGCTACTTTAATGGATTCACTTGTTACGATATCACCCATTGATAGAACTGCGATATCTGTCGTTCCGCCCCCGATATCGACTACCATATTTCCACTTGGTTGGAAAATATCCATTCCAGCACCTATTGCTGCAACTTTTGGCTCTTCCTCTAAATATACTTTTTTACCACCGGATTTTTCAGCAGCTTCACGAATTGCCTTTTGTTCAACACTTGTAATATTCGTTGGACAACAAATTAATATGCGTGGCTTCGCCAAAAATCCTTTTACGTTTAATTTATTGATGAAATGTCTTAACATCGCCTCTGTCACATCAAAATCTGCAATGACTCCGTCTCTTAGTGGACGAATAGCTGTGATATTACCTGGCGTTCTCCCTACCATTTGGCGGGCTTCTTCCCCAACCGCTAATACTTTATTTGTCTTTTTATCGATCGCCACAACAGATGGTTCATTGAGGACGATCCCTTTCCCCTTAACGTGGATTAATACGTTCGCAGTCCCTAAGTCAATGCCAATATCTTTCGAAAACATTTTATAATTTCTCCTTCCCGCCAGTTCCAACTACATAACGTTCATTTTATCTCTTTATCTAGAATATTTTATCATATTCTATTGGTAATTTCACCTAAATTTAGTGAATAAGACTGTTTTCTTTTTAGGCAGTGAACGGCTATAATATAGAATTACTATTCTTAGAAAATCATCACTTATGCTTGTCCAACACAACAAAAAAGAACGAATCATTCTTGACTCGCTCTTTCTTTCCACTTGTTTTTCGTTGCTTCTCCTCCGCGAATATGACGTACGGCCTTATGGTAGGCGAGTATTTCTTTCACTTGGTCAGCTAATCCTTCATGAATTGTTGGTAATCGCTCTGTTAAATCCTTGTGCACCGTACTTTTTGAATAACCAGTCATTTTCGCGAGGACACGCACAGTCTCACGCGTCTCAATCAGTAATTCACCGAGGCGTATGCAGCGCTTCCGAATGTGCTCATGCACGTTCTTCGTCCTTTCCACACAATTTCACAAAATGCTTTGGCAATCAGATGCACATTTGCGCATTTCTTCACCTTATGTGAGGACAAAGCTATTCAGAACACGTTTTGCATTTTCTTGATAAAATGCTGACTTTTTATGCGTTACTAGCTTTTCTCATTAAAAAGCTAGTAATTTTTTCGGATTGATATATTTTCCGTTTTCAAGAATTTCGAAATGCATGTGGACGCCAGCAGCTTGATTCCACTCGTTGTCAGTCGCTTTTCCTAATGCTTGACCTTGTGTAACCTCATCGCCTTCTTTAACAGCGATATCCTTCACAGAGCTATAATGTGTCTGCATACCATTTGGATGCTCGATCACGATCTTATTGCCTGTAAATGCGTCTAGTTTTACCTCTAGTACTTTACCACTCATAGCAGCTAGTACTTCAAACTCTTCACCATTCATAGCAATAGAGATTCCTGAAGATGTAGTAAATGTTTGATTAAATACCATTAGTGCATTTTCACGAGACTCTTCATTTGCCTCTAACTCGTAAAATTCTTGTAAGACTTGTACTTTACTAAAATTCTCTTCTTTGAATGGATACTTCATGTTTTCAGTTCGTGCATTAGTTTCCACTACAGGACCTGGATCTACTTCAGCTAAATCTGGTAAAGGAGCCTCTTCTACTTTTGATACGAGACTATTGTAACCAAATAACAATCCTGCTAGAACAAGTGCACCACCTGTGTAAACTACTGGCCAAAACCACGGTTTCTTTTGTAATTGGCCATTTTCCTTTTGATTTGGATCTTGGTTTTGAGAAGCTTTGTTATTTTTATCCTCTCTCATTTTCATCACCTCTAGTTGCAGTGTGAACAACTAGAAGTTATTTTAAACATGCATCTATTTTTTTTATTTCAATATCTTGATAATAATAGTGTAAAATTTCGGCAGCTGTTTTTCCTTCATTTGCCATTGCCTCAGCTCCATATTGACTCATGCCCACTCCATGCCCATAACCTTGAGTTTTCACTTGAACTTTTCTTTTATTGGCATTAAAGATGATTGTGAAATCAGTTGATGGTATACCAAGGAGCGTTCTTACCTCTCTCCCTGTCCAGACGTTATTCCCTAGCTGTAAACGTTCTACTCGTCCAGAATCATTATAAAATAACTGGATACGATTAAAATCACTAGGTTGCCATTGTATAGGCCAGAGCTTATTCCATTGAGCTAAAGTCCATTCTTGCTCAGCCTCAAACTTAGGAGATGTTTGATCAGATATACTTGCAACACTTTGCAAATATGGAATATCATTTCCACCATATCCATAAGCACTTTCTGTTTTACCATTGCTTGTTGAATGAAACATGGCTGTAATCAATTCATTATTATAAAGAATAACTTGTCCTTGTGTTTCATTGATAGCTTCGACAATTTTCTTTTCATTTCCCAGGAAATTGCTAGCCCAATTCGCCTTTCTTTGTTCTTCATCATAGAAGACTTGTTTTGCCACAGTTGGGGCGATCGCAATTTTTCCGTAATTTGTCGTTTTCAACGCATATGTGCGTGCTGCAATAGCTTGTGCCTTCAGTGCCTCTTTTTTAAAAGAAACGGGCATTTCTGCAGCGACTACCCCTGTAATATACGTTTCCAAAGGGATTTTTTCTTCTTGCCCCTCCACTTCTATAAATATTTCACAAGCATTCTTATCACTAGTTTGAGGTATGATAGCCTCTTGTCTTTCACTAAACCCTACTATAGGAAGCATATATAATGCCCCAATTAAGCAAATGACACCTATACTAATCATCCATTTTTTCATAAGGAATAATATGCTAGATTTCTTGTAGTTATGAGAAAACAAAAACCCTCTGCATAAAAAGCAAAGGGTTTTAAAATCTATTTAGTTTGTAGGCAATTCAACTGTTACATCTTCAATTGTCACTACTTCTTCTGTAATACGTTCAATATTAGCACCAAGAGATGCTAATTTTCCATGGAAATCAACATAACCACGATCTAAATGATGAAGTTTTGTGACACGTGTCATTCCTTCTGATACAAGACCTGCTAAAATTAATGCAGCCGCAGCTCGTAAATCCGTTGCCATTACCTCAGCTCCCTGAAGATCCACAGGCCCCTCGATAAACACAGAACGTCCCTCTATTTTAGCACCAGCATTCATGCGACGGAATTCCTCAACATGCATAAAACGATTTTCGAATACCGTTTCTGTAATAATACTCGTACCTTCAGCAGTAAGCATTAACGCCATCATTTGTGATTGCATATCTGTTGGGAAACCAGGATGTGGCATTGTTTTGATATCAACTGCTTTTAGTGTTTTAGGAACTCGTACACGGATTCCTTCATCCAACTCAGTAATTTCTACGCCCATCTCACGCATTTTAGCTATTAAAGCAGTCATATGCTCAGGAACTGCGTTTTCAATCACCACATCTCCTCTCGTAATAGCTGCTGCCACCATAAATGTACCAGCTTCAATACGGTCAGGAATAATATGATGCTCTACTCCATATAATGTATCGACTCCTTCGATACGAATTGTATTTGTCCCCGCACCGATTACACGGCCACCCATACTATTAATAAAGTTTGCAAGATCCACGATTTCAGGCTCTTTCGCTGCATTTTCAATTACAGTTGTCCCTTCAGCTAAAGATGCAGCTGTCATGATATTTTCAGTTGCCCCAACACTTGGGAAATCCAAATACACATTAGCCCCTTTTAAGCGACCCTCTGTCTTCGCCTCAACATAGCCATGGCCAAATGAAATTTTTGCACCCATTGCTTCAAAGCCTTTTAAGTGTAATTCAATTGGACGTGATCCAATTGCACAGCCTCCAGGAAGTGCTACACGAGCATAACCATTACGAGCAAGTAGAGATCCCATTACTAAAATAGATGCACGCATTTTACTAACAAATTCAAATTGAGCTTCACTTGAAAGTTCTTTTGTTGCATCTATATATACGGCATTATCTTCAGGTATATATGTAACTGCTGCGTTTAAACTTTTAAGTACTTCATTTATTGTAAAGACGTCTGCTAAATTAGGGACTTCTTTAATTACATTTTCTCCTTTTGAAGCAAGTAAAGCTGCTGCAAGGATTGGTAACACTGCATTTTTTGCGCCCTCTACACGTACTTTTCCCTGTAGTTTTTGGCCGCCAGTCACTATTATTTTATCCACCCTATGTCCCTCCGAATTCAATCTATTAACCTACCAAATTTTTATTTTAATAAAGAAGTATAATGTCATAATCAGTAAACAAACAACTCTATAGTACAACTTTTCTAACGCTCGTTCAAGCGTCCAAATCACTATTTTAAGCCATTATTAGATTTTTTGCTATTTATTTATTGTACGCTGCTAAATTTTTTTTGTGAATGACCAATAACCCGTTCGCTTCTAATACATACCCAAAGATATATGAATAAAAAACAACTTTTCACTTTTTTCTATAAAAAATGAAGTGGCAGGCCCTATTATCGTACATTTATCAATGGGTATCTTGGTAGCTAATAGCGTAAAATTCATAAGAATTTATGTATTAGCGTCTTTTTACATAGTTCAAAGGGCCACACAAATGGTATTATAAAGTCCTTTGAAGTATGTAGACCTATAAATTTATGAAAGAAAGCAACGAATTCTTTAAAATAAATAAGGAAGTTTACCTGACCAGCTAGATATTTGAAGAAAGAAATTAGATACTGCTGAGCCTATCGCAATACTAAGTAAAATATAAATGAGCTGAATTTGAAAAACTCGATTCTTTTTAAATAGTTTTTCGATCATAAAAGCTTGTAATGCGTAAAAAGTAATAGCAATAAAAAATAGGTGAGACAAAATACCCAATAAAGCTTCTTGTCCGATCGCTTCATATATTTCCATGTAGCATCCTCCATTTCTCCTTCAATATGTTTATTCACCTTAAAAAACGGGCAGATGCGATATCTGCCCGTTAAAAATGAATTAGATATTACCCTCATGAACGTTGATACGATTCAACGCACGTTTTAATGCTAGGTCAGCACGTTTGAAATCAATGTTGTCTTGTTTACTTTGAAGACGTCCTTCAGCACGTTTAACGGCTTCTTTAGCACGTTGAACATCGATGCTTTCAGCAATTTCAGCAGACGGCGCTAAAATTGAGATTTTTTCTGGACGAACTTCAATGAAACCACCGCTTACTGCAACAATATCAGTCGAACCGTTTTCTTTTTTAAGCTTCACTGCACCAATTGCAAGTGGAGCAACCATTGGAATATGGCCTGCAAGAACACCGATTTCTCCTGAAGTTGTTTTAGCGATTACCATTGATACTTCAGAATCGTATACTGGGCCGTCGGGAGTGACAATATTGACTAGAACTGTCTTCATATTTTTTCCTCCTCGTCCCTAGTATTAAACCTCTACGCCCATGCTTTTCGCTTTTTCAACTACTTCATCAATTGAACCAACTAGACGGAAAGCATCTTCTGGTAGGTGATCCCATTTGCCATCAAGGATTTCCTTGAATGAACGAACAGTTTCTTTTACAGGTACATAAGAACCTTTTTGACCAGTGAATTGTTCCGCTACGTGGAAGTTTTGTGATAAGAAGAATTGAATACGACGAGCACGTTCTACTGTTTGTTTATCTTCATCAGATAACTCATCCATACCTAAGATTGCAATGATATCTTGTAATTCACGGTAACGTTGGATTGTACGTTGTACACCAGTAGCAATTGCGTAGTGCTCAGCGCCTACGATTTCAGGTGATAATGCACGAGAAGTCGAAGCTAATGGGTCAACCGCAGGGTAGATACCCATTTCAGATAATTTACGCTCAAGGTTAGTTGTTGCATCTAAGTGGGCGAAAGTTGTAGCTGGAGCCGGGTCAGTATAGTCATCGGCTGGTACATAAATCGCTTGAATAGAAGTTACAGATCCTTTGTTCGTAGATGTGATACGCTCTTGTAGTTTACCCATTTCAGTTGCAAGTGTTGGTTGGTAACCTACCGCAGAAGGCATACGACCTAATAGGGCAGAAACCTCAGAACCTGCTTGTGTGAAACGGAAGATATTGTCGATGAATAAAAGTACGTCTTGACCTTGCTCATCACGGAAGTATTCCGCCATTGTAAGACCAGTTAAAGCAACACGCATACGTGCGCCAGGTGGCTCGTTCATTTGACCGAATACCATCGCTGTTTGCTTGATAACGCCTGAATCGCTCATTTCGAAGAATAAGTCGTTCCCTTCACGAGTACGCTCACCTACACCAGCGAATACAGAGATACCAGAGTGCTCTTGTGCGATATTGTTGATTAATTCTTGGATTAATACAGTTTTACCTACACCGGCACCACCGAATAGACCGATTTTACCACCTTTGATATATGGTGCAAGTAAGTCTACTACTTTGATACCTGTTTCAAGAATTTCAACTGTAGTTGAAAGATTCTCGAAAGTTGGTGCTTCACGGTGAATTGAATCACGACGTGCGTCTGCTGGAATCTCTTCACCTAAGTCAATTACTTCTCCAAGTACGTTGAATACACGACCTAGTGTAACTTCACCCACTGGTACTGAGATAGCTTTTCCTAAGTCTGTTACTTCTGCTCCACGTTGTAAGCCATCAGTAGATGACATCGCAATTGTACGAACAGAATCATCACCTAAATGAAGCGCAACTTCTAATGCAAGAATTGTTGGTTCTTCATTAGGACGTTCAATCTTAACTGTTAAAGCGTTATAGATTGCTGGTAATTGGCCATTGTCGAATTTAACGTCAACAACTGGACCCATTACTTGAATAACATGTCCTTTATTCATTACTGTGTACCCTCCTATCGTATTCTTATACGACATTGGGAAGCTGCTTGCCTATTCTAAGGCTGCAGCTCCACCAACGATTTCTGTAATTTCTTGTGTAATCGCCGCTTGACGTGCACGGTTATATTGCAAAGAAAGGTCTGAGATAAGATCAGTTGCATTATCTGTTGCATTTTTCATAGCCGTCATACGAGAAGCATGTTCACTTGCTTTTCCATCTAATAATGCGCCATAAACTAAGCTTTCCGCATATTGTGGAAGTAACACTTCTAGAATTGCTTCACCAGATGGCTCGAATTCATAAGAAGCAGTACCGCTTGCAGGGGCAATATCTGTTAATGGAAGAAGTTTTTTCTCTGTCACTTCGCTAGCAATAGCGCTGACAAAGTGATTATAGTACATATAAAGTTCGTCATACGTACCATCAATGAACATACCAACAGCATTACGAGCGATTTCTTTAATATCAGCAAATGTTGGTTGGTCAGGTAGACCGACAACATTACTGATGACATTATGATCACGTTTCACAAAGTAGTCACGAACAACACGACCTACTGCTAAAATAACGTATTCGTCTTTTGATTTATGACGCTCGTTAATCGTACGTTGTACTTGACGTAGGATACTTGAATTGTAAGCACCTGCAAGACCACGGTCAGAACCAATGACTAAGTAAGCCGTTTTCTTAACAGGACGAGCAGTTAACATTGGATGTCCGCTGTCTTTTGTCCCTGAAGCGATCGCGCCTACTACGTCCTGAATTTTTTCCATGTAAGGAACGTAAGCTTTAGCATTTTGCTCTGCACGACGTAACTTAGAAGAAGAAACCATCTGCATTGCTTTTGTAATTTGCTTCGTACTCTTTGTTGAAGTAATACGACCTTTAATTTCGCGTAAGTTTACCACTGGTATTTCACCACCTTCTGTTTTTTAATCAAGTGACTAGCTAAGACTTATTCTGATTTAGCGAAAGTTTTTTTGAATGCATTGATTGCTGCTTCATAATCCGCATCAGGAGCAAGCTCTTTAGTAGTACGAACATGATCTAAAACGTTTGTGTGGTTTGAATCTAACCAGCTTAAGAATTCTGATTCGAAGCGAACGATATCTTGTACTGGAATATCATCTAAATGACCTTTAGTTAATGCGTAAAGGATTGCAACTTGTTTTTCAACTTTTAGTGGTTTGTTAAGGTCTTGTTTAAGAACTTCAACCGTACGTTTACCACGCTCAAGTTTAGCAAGTGTTACTTTATCTAAATCTGAACCAAATTGAGCAAATGATTCAAGCTCACGGAATGCAGCTAAGTCAAGACGAAGTGTACCCGCAACCTTTTTCATCGCTTTAATTTGAGCAGATCCACCTACACGTGATACAGAAAGACCGGCGTTAATCGCTGGACGTACACCTGAGTTGAATAAGTCAGATTGTAAGAAGATTTGTCCATCAGTGATTGAGATTACGTTAGTTGGGATGTATGCAGAGATATCCCCAGCTTGAGTCTCAACGAATGGAAGAGCTGTAATTGAACCATTTTGATATGTTTCATTTAACTTCGCAGCACGTTCAAGTAAGCGGCTGTGTAAGTAGAAAACGTCACCAGGATATGCTTCACGACCTGGAGGACGGCGAAGAAGAAGTGAAAGTTCACGGTAAGCTGATGCTTGTTTAGAAAGATCATCATACACGATTAATACGTGTTTACCTTGTAACATGAATTCTTCAGCCATAGATACACCAGCAAATGGTGCTAAGAATAATAATGGAGCTGGTTGAGAAGCAGAAGCTGTCACAACGATTGTGTAATCTAAAGCGCCATGTTTACGAAGAGTTTCTACAACACCACGTACAGTAGATTCTTTTTGACCGATTGCTACGTAGATACAAATCATATTTTGGTCATTTTGGTTAAGAATTGTATCGATAGCTACAGATGTTTTACCAGTTTGACGGTCACCGATGATTAACTCACGTTGACCACGACCGATTGGTACTAATGCGTCAATCGCTTTAATACCAGTTTGTAGTGGTTCGTGTACTGATTTACGAGCCATTACACCGAAAGCTGGACTTTCGATAGGACGAGATTTTGTAGTGTTGATAGGACCTTGTCCATCCACTGGTTGTCCAAGTGGGTTTACAACACGACCAATTAGTTCTTCACCAACTGGTACTTCCATGATACGACCTGTACGACGAACTTCATCGCCTTCTTTGATGTCAGTGTATGGACCTAAGATTACGATACCAACGTTACCTTCTTCTAGGTTTTGAGCCATACCCATAACACCATTAGAGAACTCTAGTAGTTCTCCAGCCATGGCGTTGTCGAGGCCATGAGCAAGAGCAATACCGTCACCAATACGGATAACTGTACCAACTTCGCTTACTTTAAGTTCAGATTCATAATTCTCAATCTGTTGTTTAATCAGACTGCTGATTTCTTCAGCCTTGATGCCCATGTATGTCACCTCTCACATTTCTAAATTATTAACCGATTAATTCACGTTTTAGACGCTCAAGTTTATTAGCTACTGAGCTATCATAAATATGGTTACCGATTTGAACACGAATACCACCAAGTAAAGATGGATCAACTTCGTTTGTAATATTTAATGATTGTTTTCCAACAAGTTTCGCGAACGCTGCTGAAATATTAGCGCTTTCTTCTGCAGAAAGTGCACGTGTTGAAAATACTGTTGCATCTGCAGTGCCTTGTGCTTGCGCAGCAAGTTCAGCATATGCCTTAGCAATTTGTGTCATCTCGTTGACACGTTTTTTCTCAACTAGAAGTTGAACAGTGTGTAAAACTTCTGGTGTTGCACCATTAAAGATATCAGCTACCATTTGTTTTTTTCGTTCAACGGAGAACTTAGGTGCATTTAAAAGCGTTAAAAAATCAGGCGATTCTTTTACTACTTTTGTTAGTTCACTTAAGTCTGCTCCTACTTCAGTAAGAATATTTTTTTGTTGCGCCAATTCAAAAAGCGCTTGAGCGTAACGTTTTGCTACAGTTGAATTACTCATCGAGCTTCCCCTGCCTTCGCAATCGTCTCTTCAATTAGAGCACGGTTGTCTGCCTCAGAAATCTCTTTGCTAAGGACTTTAGATGCTGCAAGTACAGATAATGAAACGACTTCATCACGTACAGCTGCAATAGCTTTTTCTTTTTCAGACTCAATTTCACGTAAAGCCGATTCTTTTAAGCGATTTGCTTCATTACGAGCTACAGTAAGAATTTCTTCTTTTTGTAATTCGCCTTGCTTCTTAGCGCCTTCAACAATCGATTGTGCTTCTGTACGAGCTTCCTTAAGAAGGCTCTTTTGTTCTTCTAAAAATTGGTGCGATTCTTTGCGCGCTTTTTCAGCTGCTTCGATTTCACTCGCTACTAATTCTTCACGTTGTTGCATAATGCCCATAAGTGGACCCCAAGCGAATTTCTTAAGTAGTAACATTAATACGATGAAAATAACTAATGTTGCGATGATATCTCCACTATTTAACGAAGCACCGCCTGCACCTAGTACAAGATTATCTAAAAACACGATTGTTTCACTCCCTTCAAGAGCTTTAACTTCAACATAATTTAATGACTAAAAAACTACCTATTTTAAAAAGCTATATTTACACATAGCTTTTATCAGTTCCAAAATGAAGGGCGAAGTTTCATCTGGAGAATCCTGCTTCGCCACTAGTAAAATTCAGTGTTCAACTGAATTATTTGTTCATTACGATGAATGCTACTACTACTGCGATGATCGGTAGGGCCTCAACTAATGCAACCCCGATGAACATTGTAGTTTGAAGAACGCCACGAGCTTCTGGTTGACGAGCGATACCTTCTACTGTTTTTGATACAATAAGACCGTTACCAATACCTGCACCAAGTGCACCTAAACCGATTGCGATTGCTGCTGCTAATAAACCTAATGAACCTGTCATTTGAAAATTTCCTCCTTGGAATTGTTTGTTTTTGTTGTTCAAGCATAGGGTATATGCTTTATATTAATGGTCATCGCTCACTTTATGAGCCATGTAAACCATTGTTAACATTGTGAAGATAAAGGCTTGGATAAAGCCGATGAAAATTGAGAAACCTTGCCATGCCATCATAGGAACGATTGCCCCGATGAATCCCACAGCACCTGATGATGCTAAACCTGCAAGTAAGCCAAGTAAAATCTCACCCGCGTAAATGTTACCGTAAAGACGTAAACCTAATGTTAATGTGTTTGCAAATTCTTCTACTATTTTAAGTGGGAACATGAATGACATTGGTTTGAAGAATGTACCAACATAATGACCTGTACCCTTCATTTTTACACCATAGAAATGCGTTAAGACTAATATCATTGCTGCTAATGTCATCGTTACTGTAGGGTCAGCTGTTGGTGATTTCCACCATAGCTCATGCCCATAGACAATTGAGAAAGGAAGACCTAGTAAGTTAGATACTGCGATAAACATAATTAGTGTGATACCTAGAACGTGGAATCGACCACCAGTTTTCCAATCCATGTTGCTTTTAATGATATTCTTAACGAAATCCATAATCCATTCCATAAAGTTTTGCATACCAGTAGGTTTTAACTTTAGGCTTCTAGTTGAAATAAAGGCAATTAAAAATACGATAATTGCTGCAACTAGTAACATCATAACTGTCGATAAGTTAAATGTTAAAAAACCGACTTCTAGTAACGGAGCTTCATGATTCATTGTTATTTTTCACCTCTCTTTCTAATTTAAAGCACATTAGCGGTTCCTTACATGTGACACAATTCTCTCGACAAAGAGAAAAACGTACGGAATCATTAGCCCTATAACCGTGCTAATTAAGTGAAAATAGTTTGGCAACGAAATGGCTATTGCGACTGCCGCAACACCTGATCCAAAGCGAAGCGCTGTACCAAGTGAGCCTATTTTCTTCCCTTCACTAATGGATCTGTCAAACTTCTCCATACGCCGAACTAAAATCCAAAAATTATACGTACCAAAGAATGCACCGACTGCGATGCCCGCAAAAACAGTTTGATAGGGGGTAAATCCCCAGCCTAATGCGCAGAGTGCAAGCAAAAAAAATAACGCCCTCTTCTGCACAGCAAAAATGTGATGCAAATCTAGCATTGGTTGTAATCTCCTGAATCATTTTTTCGAGTAATGAAAACGTTTGCTGACCACTATGTGAAATCAGAAAAGAGCAGTGAAAAGCACTACTCACAGCGGAATAGTAATGGGAGAGTCATTTCAATTACAGGTGTAAATGCCCAAAAAAATAACTTACACCCCTTACCGACTCGGTAAAAACCGAAACGCACAAAACGTTGCAAATCGACAGTCTTATTTTGAACTGTCAATTTAGTAGAAAGTTGATATAACAAGTGTTTCAACGTCCTATTTATGAACAGAAACCCTTATCATTCTTACCCTTTGTAAGCATACAATAGGTGATATTTGAAGTCAATTGGTAAAGGAGAAAAACTTCACAGCCTCTATACTCTTGTCAAATTGTTGACAAATTTGTGTATGAAATTTCATAGTTTCAAAATTTCTCAACCTTCTCACGCATAAAAAAAGCTAATTTACGACAAGATTATGCTCGTAAATTAGCTTACCCATTTCAACAGGTACATTAGACTTATTTTTAATATAAAATATAGTATTTTAATTAGTTTTTTGCAAAAATCCTAGCAATGCTTCAACAATACGCTTAGATGCATGTCCATCTCCATATGGATTCGATGCTTTAGCCATTGCTTCATAGGCATTATTATCTGTTAGTAATTCCTTTGCTAAGGCGTAAATTGTTTCCTCTTCTGTTCCTGCTAGCTTTAATGTTCCTGCTGCAATCCCCTCTGGACGTTCTGTCGTATCTCTAAGAACAAGCACTGGCTTTCCTAATGAAGGTGCCTCTTCTTGTACACCGCCTGAATCCGTTAAGATCATATATGAATTAGCCGCAAAGTTATGGAAATCAAATACTTCAAGAGGCTCAATTAAATGCACTCGTTTATTATTCCCTAAAATTTCATTAGCAATTTCTCTTACAGCCGGATTCATATGAACTGGATAAACAACTTGAACATCCTCATGTTCTGCGAGTATTCTAGTAATCGCTTTAAACATATGGCGCATTGGTTCACCAAGATTTTCACGACGATGTGCCGTTAATAAAATCATGCGATCCTCGCCAATTTTATCTAATACAGGATGCGTGTAGTGTTCACTGACTGTTGTTGCTAATGCGTCTATTGCTGTATTACCTGTAACAAAAATCGTCGCTGGATTTTTGTTCTCATCTAAAAGATTCTTTTTAGATACTTCAGTTGGCGCAAAATGTAAATCTGCCATCACGCCTGTTAGTTGGCGATTCATTTCCTCTGGATATGGTGAATATTTGTTCCATGTTCGAAGTCCCGCTTCTACATGTCCTATAGCAATTTGGTTATAGAACGCAGCGAGGCTTGCAATGAAAGTCGTTGCTGTATCACCATGTACCAAAACGATATCTGGTTGTGCTTCCTTCATTACTTTATCTAAACCCTGTAATGCGTTTGTCGTTACATCAATTAATGTTTGGCGATCCTTCATTATATTTAAGTCATAGTTTGGTGTAATACTAAACGTTTCTAATACTTGATCGAGCATTTGGCGATGCTGTGCTGTTACAGTTACAATAGATTCTATTTGCTTAGGATACTTTTGTAACTCCAAAACAAGAGGAGCCATTTTAATTGCTTCTGGTCTTGTACCAAAAATCGTCATTACTTTCCATTTCTTTGTCAAAACGATCTGCACCGTCCTTTTTGTTATTGTATGGTAAGATCAATCTCCTGTTGATGAGGGATTACTTACCTACACATACTATGAAACGCCCTTCAATTTGAAGGACGCTTTCACAAATTATTAGTTTCCTAAATGAGGAAATTTCATGTATGGATTTTTATTTTGTACCGAATAGACGGTCTCCTGCATCACCTAAGCCTGGTACAATATAACCATGGTCGTTTAATTTTTCATCAAGTGCAGCAATGTAAATATCTACATCCGAATGTTCTTCTTGAATAGCTTTCACACCCTCTGGTGCAGCGATTAAGCACATGAATTTAATGTTTTTAGCTCCACGTTTTTTCAGTGAATGAATTGCCTCCACTGCAGAACCACCAGTTGCAAGCATTGGATCTACAATGATGAAATCACGTTCTTCAACATCTGCAGGAAGTTTTGCGTAATATTCAACTGGTTTTAATGTTTCTGGATCACGGTAAAGACCAATATGACCAACTTTTGCAGCAGGGATAAGCTTTAATACGCCATCTACCATACCGATACCTGCACGTAAAATCGGTACGATTGCAAGTTTTTTACCAGAAAGTACTTTTGTTTTTGCAATTGTTACAGGTGTTTCAATTTCAATTTCCTCTACTGGCATATCACGTGTAATTTCAAATGCCATTAGTGTTGCCACTTCGTCTACTAGCTCACGAAATTCTTTTGTTCCTGTATTCTTGTCGCGAATATAAGTTAATTTGTGTTGGATTAGTGGATGATCAAATACATAGACTTTGCTCAAAGGGATTCTCTCCTCACCGTTCGGATTCATTTTTATCTCAACTAGTATAACAGAAAAAAGGAGTCGCCTCAAAAATAAATTTAGGACAACTCCATTTATCATCTATTCTTTTGTCAAAACTAAGTTATTGATCAAGGATTATATCTAATTGTTCAATTGGCATTGGCTTGAAATAGAAGTATCCTTGTCCTACTGTGCATCCTAGCGCACGTAGAATCTCAACCTGTTCCTCTGTCTCTATACCCTCTGCCACTGAAATCATCCCTAAATTTAATGCTAACTGAATGATAGAGCGAACAATAGCAAGTGTTGCTGGATCTTCAATAGCATTGATGAAGCTACGATCAATCTTTAGTTCAGCAAACGGTAGTTGTTGTAAATAGCTTAATGAAGAAAAGCCTGTTCCAAAATCATCTACGGATGTTTTAAAGCCATAGCTCTTCAGCTCCTGAATGATCTTATAGGCTGATTGGAAATCTACTAAACCAATATTTTCTGTCACCTCTAAGATAATATAGCTAGGGTCAATATTGTACTTCCGCACAAGTTTCAGTGTATCCTGAACAAAGTGCGTGTAGTAAAAATGGTCAGGTGAAATATTGACAGCTATTTTCACTAATTTCCTTCCCAGGCGTTGTCGTTCTGAAAGCCATGAGAGTACCGTCTCTAAAATAAGCACATCAATTTCTCGAACCTTACCAGCACTCTCAGCTACTGGAATAAAGACTGCCGGCGAAACAAAACCCAATTTTGGAGAAATCCATCTTGCAAGTGCTTCAATACTTTGAATTTCCCCATTGCGTAAATCTACTTTAGGCTGTAAGTGGACTGTTATTTCTTTATTTTTGATGGCTTCTGACAAATGATTTAAAACCGTCATCTTCTGTACAAGCACATCATTTTTCTCTGTTGTAAATATTTCAGTATGTGTGCCTGGCCTATCGATTGCAAAGGATAACGCATTATCTGCAAAACGAATCGCATCATTAATATTTATGTCATCATTATAGGAAGCAATGCCTGTTTTTAATGTAATATAGATTTGCTTTCCTCCTATAATAAAAGGCTGGCGAATCGTTTCTTTTATTCTCATCTCATAATCATTCAAATCTTCATGAAGTGACATTGTAGTCATAATCAAACTAGAGCTAGTGAATCTAGCAACATACTCATTACTTTCTGACTTGTCTTGCTCAAGACGTTTGGCAAGTTGTCTTAAAAGTTCATCACCAATTTCACGGCCATATAATTCAACTACTTGATGAAATTCACTAGGTTTTAATATTTTAATAAAGCCGCTTTGCCCCTGCTGGACTTCCCTTTCAATCGTATTAACAAAGCTGTGACGATTAGGCAGACCTGTTGTAATGTCTGTATAGGCTAAATCCCAAATTTTTTTCTGCGTCCTTGCATATGAATAAGCCAATGCAACAAGAGCACCCATTTTTCGAAACATATTTTTAAGCATCTGGTCACTTTGTGTTTTTTGGCTAAATATCGAGAAAACACCTATTACTTGCCGCTGTTGATTACGTATAGGGATAAACCATCCATGCGGCTTTTTAGCTAGCGAAGCATATTGCTTATGTTCTTTAGGAATATTCACTTCATCTAAATTTTCTATGAAAGTAGACGTTTCTGATTGCATGACCTTATTAAAGAAATCATTGTTTGTACAACATTTTGGTACGCTCTCTGTTTGATTATCTCCTATGAAAACTTGTAATTGGTTTACTTCTGTTTTTATAAGCACCATACTTGCAATATTTGGCATGAAAAATTCATCGAGGCCTTGACAAATAAGCTTCATCTTTTGCTCAAAAGTAAACTCCTTCTCAATTGCCCTGTACATATCATTTTCTAAACGCATTAAGAAGTCTTCCGTATGATAATATGTAACATCCTTCACAAATACTAAAACAAATTGGGTTACATTTGCCTCATTGCAAAAAGGTAATGCTTGTATTTCTGCCCAAAAGGGAGGTTTATCGATGCCATTATGATATAGCTTCGCCTGCACCATTATGCCGTTATGTATTTTTTCTTTTATCATTTCAATGGTTGTCATTTTTTCGTCCATTGATAGCCATGAAAAATAATCAGTATTTAGTATTTGTGAACGTGCAGCATTAGTAAGCATACAAAAAGAATCATTACACTCTACTATGTAATGATGCTTCGTCGCATCAAAAATAACGTAGCTTTCTTTCGAATTATTACCTAATTTGCGAATGCTGTTTAATAATACATCATAATCTGTGTTTAACGATTTAGTGACCATCCAACCCCTCCTTTTCTATCACTTCATCTCATTTCCATTGTACATAAAATTTAATTAAATTTTCACTTTTATTAAAAAAAACTTCTTTTCTAGGACACTATCTGTCCTCTGCCTACTATAATATATCCCTTTATACCGTTTTTATGTAAATTTATTCAAAAATAAGGGGATTATTCTACTTTATTAGAAAAAAGATGTTTTTTACAGTTTAATCCTCTATTTCCAAAACAAAAAGCTGTATTTAAAGTAAATTTTGTACTTTAAATACAGCTATTATTCTATTGATTATACATATAGTGGATGCTTATCAGTTAATGCCTTCACACGATCTTTTGCATCTGCTTTAACTGCCTCATCTTCAGGGCTTTTAAGAACAGCTGCTATAATTGCTCCTACTTCTTTCATATCTTCCTCTTTAAAGCCACGAGAAGTGACCGCTGGAGTACCAATACGAATTCCAGAAGTGACAAATGGAGATTCAGTATCGTAAGGGATTGTATTTTTATTTGTTGTAATCCCTACTTCATCTAGTGCGTGCTCTGCTACTTTACCTGTTAAACCAAGAGATTTAACATTTAGCAGTAATAAATGGTTATCTGTACCACCAGAAACAATTTCAACACCCTCAGCAATTAATACTTCTGCTAATGCCTTTGCATTGGCTTTAATTTGTTTTGCATAGTCTTTAAATTCTGGTTGTAAAGCTTCTCCAAATGCTACAGCTTTTGCAGCGATAACATGCATTAATGGGCCACCTTGAATGCCTGGGAATACAGATTTATTTAGTTTTTGCTCCCATTCTTTTGAAGCAAGAATTAATCCACCACGTGGTCCACGTAATGTTTTATGTGTAGTTGATGTAACAAAATCAGCATATGGCACTGGTGATTGATGTTCGCCAGCAGCTACAAGGCCAGCAATGTGTGCCATATCCACCATGAAATAGGCTCCGACTTCGTCTGCAATTTCACGGAATTTAGAGAAGTCAATTTCACGTGGATAAGCAGATGCACCAGCAACAATCAGTTTCGGTTTATGCTCTAAAGCCTTTTGTCGTACATCTTCATAATCAATCACTTGTGTATCTTGTGTTACACCATACTCTACAAAATTATATAGAATACCAGAGAAGTTTACTGGAGAACCATGTGTTAAGTGACCACCATGTGAAAGGTTCATACCCAGAACTGTGTCACCTGGTTCTAGAATCGTATGATAAACAGCCATGTTTGCTTGTGCACCTGAGTGTGGTTGCACATTTGCATATTCTGCTCCGAAGAGTTCTTTTACACGATCACGTGCAATGTCTTCTACTACGTCTACATGCTCACAGCCACCATAATAGCGTTTACCAGGATAACCTTCAGCGTATTTATTTGTCAGTACTGATCCTTGCGCTTCCATCACTGCTTCGGATACAAAGTTTTCTGATGCAATCAATTCAATATTTGCTTGCTGACGTGTTTTTTCTGCAAGAATTCCATCTAGTACTGCTTTGTCTTGTACTGCTAATTTTTCATATGCCATGTTTGAAAAAGCCTCCTAAAGTATCGTTATTCATCTCTACCACTAAATAGGGTGGTAATTATTTATATACTGCACGTTCTCCGCCAATTAGCTTAGGACGTGTTGTTGCAATCGTCACAACAGCTTCTCCTACCATTTTTACCGATGTTCGAACAGGTACAGCTACTGCTTTCAAATGCATACCGATTAATGTTTGTCCAATATCAATACCTGCATGTGCCTGTATTGTTTCAACAATCACTGGATTATCAAATTGCGTATAGGCATATGCTGACATTGAGCCGCCTGCCGTACGTACTGGGACAACCGCTACTGGATCATAGCCAAATTTTTCAGCTGTTGATGCTTCCATAGTAATGGCGCGATTTATATGCTCACAACCTTGGAATGCTAAAAGCAATTGATGCTTTGCTGCAAATTCTTGTAACGGCTCAAAAATGGCTTCTGCTATCTCCAATGCTCCCGCTGTGCCAATTTTCTGACCAATCACTTCAGATGTAGAGCACCCTACTACAAAAATTGTATGGGGTCGTAATGTTACTTGCTCTTCAAATTCACTGAGTAACTGAGTCAAATGTGTTCGTATTTGTTTTACAACCATTAAGCTCAGCTCCTTCATCTATATCCATTAAAATCATGCCATATATGACATCCTATACGAATGCCATATATGGAATAACAAAACTATTATTGCTCTAGTTCAGTAATTTTTTCAATACGGCGTACATGGCGGCCACCTTCAAAATCGGTTTCTAGCCATGCTTGTACGATTTCACGTGCAAGGCCAGGGCCAATTACACGTTCGCCCATTGCTAAAATATTTGAATCATTATGGCAACGCGTTGCCTTGGCACTAAATACATCATGTACTAATGCACAACGTATGCCCTTGACCTTATTAGCGGCAATGGACATACCGATTCCTGTGCCACAAATTAAAATGCCTTTATCAAATTCTCCGTTAGCAACACCCTCAGATACAGGTTTTGCATAGTCTGGATAGTCTACTGAATCCGCAGATTGTGGACCAAAATCTTCGTAGCTAATTTGAAGTTCATCTAATAGCTGCATAATCTCACGACGTAAGTTATTGCCTCCGTGATCAGAAGAAATTGCTATTCTCACTGGGTTCCCTCTTTTCGAATTATAGTCAACCTTAGTGTACCACTTCTTTCTGAAGAATAACACGATTTTTCTTATGTTTTTACGTTGATTTTTCCTGAAAGACGAACATTAATTGTATGTTAACACAAAATTATTCACTTTTAAACTTATTTTTTTGTGGATAATGTGAATATCATGTTAATAAGTTCGGATAATGGTCTTTTGTTGTAATATTCCATCTACTGAAGTTTTTTTAGCTTTTTACTTACAGTGGACATAAATTGTCCTTTAATAAAAAAGGTTATACATAAATCCGATTTTTCATGGGATTTATGTATAACCTTCAGGACTATGCTTGTCTATCAAATTGTTGGATCATTTTATGCAATGCTTCCGATTGCTTTTTCAAACTTTGAGCCAGATGCTCGACTTGTTCAATTGCATAGGCTTGCTCTTCAGCAGCACTACGAACTTCCTGTGCACCTGCTGACGTTTGTTCCGCAATGGCAGCAACTTCCTGTGATTGTCGAGCTGTCGTTTCAATATTATGCATTTGCTGTTCAATTAAAGAAGAAATCTCAACAATTGATGTTGCCATTTCATGTACATTAGAAGCCATATTTTCTACTGCTGTCGTTGTTTCAGACACTCGATCGGCTTCCTTTGTTGCAAAGGCAACTTGTTCGTTCATTTGTTTCACAACTACCTCTACGTTTTGCTGCATGGTTTGAATTAAAGCTGTAATTCCTTGCACTGCTTTTGCACTTTCATCAGCCAAACCACGGACTTCTTCAGCTACTACTGCAAAGCCTTTTCCATGTTCTCCTGCACGAGCAGCTTCTATAGAGGCGTTTAGTGCCAACAGATTGGTTTGTGCTGCAATGTCACCAACTAAGCTAATTATTCGTTCTACCTGTCCAGCATTCTCTTCTAGCGCATGAATGCTTTTTAATGCCTCATTATTGCCTGTCGCAATTTGTTGAATACTATTCACTAATGTTTCAATGGCTTTTGTTGTTGTCGATAAATTATGTAGAATCTCTTTAGTTTGTGATGCTGATGCTTCTGCCCTACTATTTACCTCTGTTGCAAGCGTTCTTACATCTTCAATCGCTTCAGCAGTATCTTGTACAGCAGTTGCAGATGCTTCTGCTCCTGTAGAAATATGCTTTACGGTAGATGCAATGCCTTCTGCCTTTCTTGTTGCCACTCCTGCTTCATCTGAAAGCTGGATAATCGATTGATTCGTTTGTTGGAAGTTATGATCAATACTTTCCACCATTTGACGTAAGTTTAACACCATTTGTTGGAATGCCTCTGCAACAGATCGAATCTCATCATTTGTATTAGGCATTTGTACATCCTGTCCTATTTTTCCTTCTGCCACAAGTGTTGCTGAGTGTTCAAGCTGCTGCAACGGCTTGATGAGGATTACACTTAAAAAGGCAGCTAATATCCCTGACCAAGTTATGCCTAACGCATACGTAATCACTTCAAAAACTTTTCGATTTGTGTCAGGGAAGAAGGTAGGTTGTAAAAACTCAATGAATATAAAACTGACACTGTAGGTGATTAGTGCAAGAACACTAACAAATAACACCAACTTTAGGCGTAAACCAAATTGTTTTTTCATAGGACCCCTCAATTCTTTTCTAGTTTTTGTATTAATTGATCAACCAGTTCTTTTAATTCTGCAAATGTTGCTTCATAAATTGCTCTATTACCACCATAAGGATCCACTACATTTTCTAAACTGCATTCATTTGTATACTCTTTCAATGTAAATACTTTATGCTCAGCTTCTGGATAATTGGAAATGACGGTATCTTTGTGAGCAGTCGTCATCGTTAAAACTAAGTCTGCCCATGCCATTTCAGCTTGTGATAATTGCGTCGCAAAATGTTGATGGGACATTTGGGCTTCATTTAACACTTGTTGTGCATGTGCTGACATTTGTGCATTAGGCATCGCATAAATACCCGCTGAGCGCACTTCTACATTGTTTATTTGTTTATGTTTTAAAATAGCTTCTGCCATCGGACTGCGACAAGTATTGCCTGTACAAACAAATAATATTTTCACACTTATCACTCTCCAATTTTATCTATTGTTGAATAGCTAGAATACTCATGATTATAAATATAATGCCAGCAATGATTTGAATTTTATTGCCAAAAAAGACTTGGCTCCTACGTGCTATAACTAATGACCCATAAGCACAAATTAATGCACTTAAGCCTGCACTCATAATAAAAATCGTTTTTTCTAAGTTAAGCATACCAAAAGAAACACTAACTGAAAAGGTGTCTAGGCTTGCAGTCACTGCTAAAAGTACAGGTGAAATCGTTACTTTTTCATCTCTGTGCGAAAATAATAATAAATGCATCCCGATACAAAATAATAAAATACTTGAAATCCATTGTCCCCATTCTAATAGAAATCGAACTAAATAGCTTCCTAATTCAAACCCTAATAAAGGAAAAAGCATATGTAATGCAGCCGTCCATAATGATAAAAATAATCGATATCTAACATTTGGCAGCAAAACATATAGACCAATCACATCAACAGACGTTAATATACCTGCAAGAATTCCCTGCAAGAACGCACTCCTTCGCTCCCTAATATTTTATCATTTTATGCTCGAAAATACATTATTATCATAACTGTTTACTATTGTTTTTCATTTTTAACATATAATAATTGGACAAAAAAAGACAAAAAACATGTGGTTTTTCAATGTCTTTTGCCTATAATTGTTCTATTATTATTTACAATGAATACCATTTACCTCCAGAGGCTTTTTCAAGTCTATTCATAATAGCTGCACCTACTCCTTCTATTGAAGTAGTTGTTGCTAATATTACGGTAGCGGTAGTTTTATCACATGCTCTAAGTGCATTATATAAGGCCGCACCCATTTCTTCTTTACTTCCTGCTTCACCAATAGAGAAGTAAAAATCCACTTTAATTTCTTCAAAGTTCTCAGGTGCAAGTAGTGCTACACTATGTCCTTGTCTCTGTAAATGCAGAACAGCTTCGTTGACTTTCTCAACATCACAGTCTATTAAATACACGGGAGCATTTGGTGCATAATGCGTATATTTCATTCCCGGTGCCTTAGGCGTTGCGTCTAGCTTCTGTTCTATTTTAGTTGGTTGAATCACTGGACCAATCTTAGCCTCAAGCATTTCCTTCGTAATGCCACCTGGACGTAAAATTACTGGAGGTTCATGTGTCAAATCTAGTACAGTAGACTCAAGCCCTATGCCTGTAGAACCTCCATCTAAAATATAAGGTATGTACCCTTCTAAATCATCTAATACATGAACGGCTTCTGTAGGACTTGGCTTTCCACTACGATTAGCGCTCGGTGCAGCAAGCGGTTTTTGGAGCTGTTGTAGTAAGGCGAGCGCTACTGGATGATCAGGCATTCGAATCCCAACTGTTGATAACCCAGCTGTGACACTTTTAGCTAATACATCTGGCTTCGCTGGCATCACCAGTGTTAATGGTCCTGGCCAAAATAAATCCATGCATTGTTTAGCTATGTCAGAAATATGTTCGATATAGATCGCTACTTCCTCTTTTGTACCAACATGGACAATTAAAGGATTATCTGAAGGTCGACCTTTTGCTTCAAATATCTTTTTAACTGCCAGATCATTTGTGGCAATCGCTCCTAAGCCATAAACCGTCTCTGTTGGAAATGCGACTACCTCTCCTGCATTTAAGATATCCACAGCTTGTGTATAATTAATCTGACTATTCACATTACTGTCCACAACCTTACAAACAGTTTTCATGATTAATACCTACCTTCAATTATTCGTTTTTACTGAATTATCCACATATTGTTTATAACTTAATAAAAAATGTGTATAAGTTGTCTGAATTTGTGCACAATTCATTCAAAAAGTCCTTTAATCCATTCCCATATAAAGAATGTAACTTGTTCTTTTTCTTTTTCTTCTACTTCTACTTCTTCTTTTACCTCTTCTTTATCAGGCTCACATATCGATGGGAAAATACTGCACCACCAGTTATCTCCACGGGCATCACCAATCTTTACAACAATTGATTGATAGACATTTTGTGGATAAAGTACAGCACCTTGTCTTTTTGGTGGGAATAAATTATCCCCAACAACAACCTGTGCATCCAATTGTGGATAATTTTCGCTCAGTTTAGCTTCAATTTGTTGTTTTAAAGAAAGAATTTGCTCATTCCCAGCAAATCCAGCCGTACCCAGTTGTAGAAAGTATGGCTTTAAATCTTGGACAAGCTGCTGTTTCTCTAGCTGATCTTGTGCAGTATTACTGTTTGCGATAACACGTATACGAAAATCTTTTTCTTGCACATCACCGGAAGATTCCTTCGCCAAACCTACTAATGTTGGAATATATAAAACACATAACTGTAAAACAATCGCAATTAATACTAGTCTAGCAAAAGCTAGAAAGATATTTTGTTTAGGTAATCTAATAATCTTGTATTCGTTCAACATAAAAATCCCTCCTTGCTCAACATTGTTGGCAAGAATAAGAAACTTTATACATGTAGCTCACAAAAAATCATTCGAGGTTTACCGTTAATATCTTTTTCTACTGAAACTGTCGCCTGTGGAAAACTATCTTGAAAGAATTTGGCTACTTTCTCCCCCTGTGTATAACCGATTTCTAATCCAATCAACGCTGGCCTATTCATATAAGCTGGTAATTGTTCGGCTAATTTTCTATATAAAATAAGACCATCTTCCTCGGCAAAGAGGGCACTATGCGGCTCATGCTCTAGCACAACGCTTGACATTGCTTGTGCCTCATCAAATGCGATATACGGTGGGTTCGATAAAACAATATCAAATTTTTCTCCTGCAAGTGGAGCAGCTAAATCTCCCAATCTAAAATCAATATCTGCCTCTAATTGCTTTGCATTTTTTTGAGCAGTTGCTAGTGCAGCTTCTGATAAATCGGTAGCTATGACCGTTAATGCTGGGCATTCCAGCTTCATTGAAATAGCAATGGCTCCACTACCTGTACCGATATCAGCCAGCTTCAATGTTTGCTTTGTAAATAATTTAGGTAGTCGATTAATTGTTCCAAGCACCAATTCCTCTGTTTCAGGTCGTGGTATTAAGACAGATTCATCGACTAAGAATGAACGGCCATAAAACTCCTCATACCCAACACAGTATTGGACAGGGCGTCCATTGACATGTTCTTCTAAGAGCTCATTAAATCTCATTTGCTGCGCTGCTGTTAATTCATCTTGCAAATGCAACATAACTTCTCCATAACTAGTACCAAGCACATGTTGCATAACAATCCGCGCTGCTGTTTGTTCACAACCATTATCCACTAAAAAAGAAGAAGCCCACTCAAGGGCCTCCATCACATTTTTATAAGTCATCATTTAAACGCTCTAACTTCGATGCTTGTTCTTCTAAAATAAGAGCATCGATAATCTCGTCTAGTCTGCCTTCAACGATTTGATCTAGCTTTTGAATCGTTAAGCCGATACGGTGGTCGGTTACGCGGTTTTGTGGATAATTGTATGTGCGAATTCGCTCAGAGCGGTCACCAGATCCGACAGCTGATTTACGTGTAGCATCAATCTCTTTTTGCGCTTCCTGCATATACATATCTGCAACACGAGCACGAAGAATTTTCATTGCTTTTTCACGGTTTTTAATTTGTGAACGTTCATCCTGCATCGAAACCACAACACCTGTCGGTAAATGGGTCATACGAACAGCAGACATTGTTGTATTTACAGATTGACCACCCGCACCAGAAGATGCGAATGTATCTACACGGATATCTTTTTCATGGATTTCAACATCTACTTCCTCAACCTCAGGTAAGCAAGCAACTGTTGCTGTTGATGTATGAATTCGGCCTTGTGATTCTGTAGCAGGGACACGTTGTACACGGTGTGCGCCATTTTCAAATTTGAATTTTGAATAGGCTCCTTGTCCATTAATCATAAAGATTACCTCTTTATAGCCGCCCATTGGGTTTGGTGTAGCTTCCATAATATCAATTTTCCAGCCTTGCGTTTCTGCATAGCGAGAATACATACGGAACAAGTCACCTGCAAAAATATTAGCCTCGTCACCACCAGCTGCCCCACGGATTTCCATAATAACGTTTTTATTATCATTCGGATCTTTTGGAATTAATAAAATACGTAATCGCTCTTCTAGCTCTTCCTGCTGTGCTTTTAATAGGTTAAATTCTTCCTTTACCATTTCGTGCATATCAGGATCTTTTTCGCTATCTAACATTTCTCGTGTATCTACTAGCTGTTCTTTAACACTTTTATATTCACGATAAGTATCTACTGTCTCTTGGATATCTGATTGTTCCTTAGAATATTCGCGTAATTTCTTACTATCATTAACAATATCCGGATCGCTCAAAAGCTCAGTAAGCCTTTCATAACGATCTTCCACTGCTTGTAATCGATCAAACATGGATTTCACCTCTATTTAGTTTTTTAAATTGCTCCTTTTTTACAGAGAAGCCGCTTTCATCAAAATTACGCTAAGGCGTAATGGTTTTTTCATTTCTTATTTCCACTACTTAGTATAAGGAAATTTTCACATGTATGCTACTTTTTCTTAGCGCTTTAACAAGCTACTTAGCTTTAAAGCGGTGGATTTGCATGACATTTTCGGCAAACAGGATAATACGAATCATTGCCACCGATTTGAATTTGATCTCCTGTGTAAACTGGCTTTCCACTTTCATCTACTCGCAAATTCATTGTTGCTTTTTTATGACAGAACCAGCAAATTGTTTTCATTTCCTCAATTTTATCTGCATATGTAAGCATGTACTGGCTACCTTCAAATAGCTCATTTTGAAAATCATTTTTTAAACCAAAGCCCATTACGGGAATGTCCAATTTATCCACAATGTTAGCTAGCTGTAAAACATGTGCTTTTTTTAGAAATTGAACTTCATCCACAAGCACACAATAAGGTTTGACAGCATTAGTTTTCACTATTTCAAAAATATTTGTATCTTCATAAACAGGAATGGCTTGTTGTCGTAAACCTACTCGACTGGAAACGAAGCCCACCTCATCACGCGTATCTAGACCTGAAGTAAACATCATTACAGGTTTTTGTTGTTCTTCATAATTATGGGCAACTTTTAGAATTTCTATTGACTTTCCACTATTCATTGCACCATGTTTAAAATATAGCTGTGCCATTTTGTCTTCTCCCTTTCTTTGTGTCAATCTGGATTTTGAAAAGACTTGCATCAACGTGTATTATTTACTGAAAAAAATACCTGCCAAGCGCATGCTTGGCAGGTATTAAACTAACATTAGTTTTTAAGACCGTATTTTTTGTTGAAACGATCCACGCGACCATCAGCAGACGCGAATTTTTGACGGCCAGTGTAGAATGGGTGACATTCGTTGCAGAACTCGACAACGATGTTTTCTTTTACTGAACCAGTTTTGAAAGTGTTCCCACAAGAGCAAGTTACTGTTGCTTCTTTGTAGTCTGGATGAATTCCTTGTTTCATATTCGTTTTCTCCTCTCGCCCTGAACCATCTGGAACAGAGTATTATCGAACTGTACCTTACATAGCCCGAATATGTCGACTACAAAAGTTGTGTCGAAGTGGAACGTCAGCTACATATGTACACGTTGCATACTTTTGAAGTATAGCATAGACATTTTATCATTTTCAAGTAAAAAATATTAAAAGCAAACCATCCCTAATACCTAACCGCGAACTTCACGATAATCATTGTCTACTAACCCAATTTTCTCATTTCGTTCTTTAAAGCGAATATTATGTGAAGATACATAGGCTACTTTCGGTGCATCTGGCTCCAAGTATAGTTTTGCACTATTTAATGCTAGTATTCCATCAGTAAATGCACCAGATATTAATCTAACTTTACTAGGATGATCAATAAAATCACCAGCTCCATAGATACCGGCTACGTTCGTTTCCCGATTCTCATTAACAATTGCTACGCCATCCTGAATATTTAATCCCCATTCTTCAAGCGCACCGTAATCGCATTTTAAACCATGATTTACAATGACAGCATCTACCTTTACTCGTTCCAATTCATCGGTATCTTTATTGACAATGGATACATATTGAATTAAATCACCGTCCCCATGCAATTGAACCACTTCATAGGGCGTTTTTACATGAACTAAGGATTCTTTCATACGTAAGACATTTTTTTCATGTCCACCAAAATCATCTCGCCGATGAACAATCGTGACGCTTGCGGCAATTGACTCTAGCTCATTAGCCCAATCAACCGCAGAATTACCACCACCTGAAATCAACACATGCTTGTCTCGGAAGATTTCTAATTCCTGAACTGTATAATGTAAATTCGTTACTTCGTAGCGATCCGCTCCTTCAATTTCAAGCTTTTGCATAGAAAGGACGCCATAGCCTACTGCTAAAATAACCGTTTTGGAATAATGCTTTTCTCCTGTAGAGGATGTTAAAATAAATGTTCCATCCTGTTGCTTATCTAACTTTTCCACTTTTTGATTTAAGACAATCGTTGGATCAAAGGTTTCAGCTTGCTCCACAAGTTGTTTAATAAGCTGACCACCTAAAATAGGTGTTACTCCACCTACATCCCAAATCATTTTTTCAGGATATATTAACATACGACCACCTAGTTGTGAGCTATACTCGATAATTTTCGTTTTTAGATCTCGCATTCCACTATAAAAGGCAGTATAAAGCCCTGCTGGACCACCACCAACAATCGTTACATCATATAGTTCCTCTGACATTTCCTCTTCTCCATCCCCTTCTAATCTATTCAAACGTAAATTGTTTGACAAGAATTAATCTAATAACCGTCTATTCTTTCCCCTCATGGCAATACTATTCACACACAAAGGAAAGAGTGCTATTTACTCTTTTAATCGTGCTAGTAAATACAAGAAATAAGGTGCTCCTAAAACTGCTACCACAATCCCTGCTGGAATTTCTGAAGGTTCTAAAATGGAACGACCGATTGTATCAGCCATTAACACTAAAAAACCTCCTAATAAAGCTGCGGTTGGCAATAAAAACTGGTGTTTAGCCCCAACTAGCTGTCGAGCTAAGTGTGGCGCAACAAGGCCAACGAAACCAATTCCACCACTTACTGAAACACTAGCTCCAGCCAAACCAACAGCAGCAGCCAACAACCAGCGTCGCTCTTTTTCTATCGAGGCACCTAGTCCTACTGCTGTTAATTCGCCTAAATTCAATATGTTTAATACACGTGATTTTGAATAGACGAATGGCAATAAGATAACTAACCATGGTAATAACGACAGAACAAATCTCCAATTTGAGCCCCAAATGCTACCCGCTAGCCATGTTGCTACAAATTGATAATTCTCTGGCGATAGACGTAGTGTTAGCACAATCATAGCCGAGCTAATCCCTGCTGCCACAGCTACCCCAGTTAAGATTAAACGCATTGGTGTAATCCCCTCATGGCGTCGATAAGAAAGTGAATAAATCAGTACAGCTGTCAAACCTGCTCCTACAAAAGCCAGTATAGGCAGTAAATAAACAGGTGCTGCTTTCGTAGTTGGAAAAAATGACACATAGAGCATAACCGCTAGTCCTGCTCCTGCATTAATCCCTAAGATTCCTGGGTCTGCTAAGGCATTTTTAGAAATGCCCTGTAAAATAGCGCCTGATATAGCTAACCCCATACCTACTAATACAGCAATCACAATTCTTGGAAGTCTGAATTCATATAAGATAAGCTGCTGTTGTGCATCACCTTGACCAAAAAGAGTCCGAAGAACCTCCATTGGTGTCAGTTTAATGACACCTGTATTCATACTTATGACAAAGGTAATAACAATTAACACAATGAGCGTAGCAAGGATGGAAAAATGTTTCCTTTTCGCCTTTAGCTGACTTGGTGTTAAATAGCTGTTACTCATAGTTCTTTCCCTCCTTTTCGAGCTAAATAAAGGAAGAATGGTACTCCAATAAAGGCTATGAGCGCACCAATGGGTGTTTCATAAGGTGGATTAATAACACGTGCTACTAAATCAGCTAACACAACAAGCAATGCTCCATATACCAAGGAACAAGCAATGATCCAGCGATAATCATGACCAACTATGTATCTGGTTAAATGAGGGATAATTAACCCTACAAAACCAACCGCACCGACAACAGAAACTGCTGCACCCGCTAAAACTAAAACAATGATCATTCCCCATACTTTTACCATAGCAGTACGTTGCCCTAGCCCGACTGCAATTTCTTCACCTAAGCTCAGTACGGTGATGGAGCGTGATAGGATAAGGGCTCCTATCATCGCAACAAGTATCCATGGAGATAAGATTTGTAGATGGCTCCATTTTGTGCCTGAAACCCCACCCGCATACCAAAATGCGAGGTCTTGTCCAATACGAAAATAAAGAGCAATTCCTTCTCCGAGCGCCCCAAGTAACGCACTAACAGCAGCTCCTGCTAAAACTAGTCGCATAGGTGTTAAGCCACCTTTAGAAAGCGAGCCAATACCATAAACGATGGCCACACCAAGACCTGCACCTACAAAGGACCATAAAATTAAATACATATAAGGCAACCCAGGGAAGAAGGCAAAACATACGGCTAACATAAAGGCAGCTCCTGAGTTCAAGCCTAATAACCCTGAGTCTGCTAAAGGGTTACGTGTCATCCCCTGCATAATCGCACCCGCTACCGCAAAGCTTGCACCGACTAATGCTGCTCCAAGTACCCGTGGTAAGCGAATATCATGGATAATTTGATGTGTTGTTAATTCTGGTGAAAAATGGGTAACAGCTGTCCAAACAGTACCCAATGAAATATCTGCTGCACCAAAAGAAATTGATAAGCCAATGGCAACTATTAATCCAATTACTCCTACGATTAAAGCCACTACTCCACGGATCGGATGAGATCGCTTCTGTAGCTCTTCTAAATCGTGGAGCTCTCCTACTCCTGTCGACGTAGTCATTTTATTTCCTCCTCATAACTTCCAACTAGCTTTTATTTTTTCATATCGTACAACTGATAAGATAGGCAGATTGGATTTTCACTATAGGGACATACAGCCATTTCTGCATCGATATTAAATACCCTTTGTAAATTTTCTTTTGTCATCACTTCTTTTGGACTGCCATTCACCATTAAATTGCCGTCTCTCATGGCCATCATAAAATGAGAGAACCGTGATGCATGGTTTAAATCATGTAAAACCATGATAATTGTTCGTCCTTCTTCCTTATTTAATTTTTGTAGCAACAATAAAATATCGAGCTGATGTGCTAAATCTAAATAAGTTGTTGGTTCATCCAGTACTAAAATATCCGTGCCTTGCGCCAATGCCATAGCAATCCATACTCTCTGACGCTGACCACCTGATAATGCTTCGATTGGTCGATCACTAAATTCTCTTAGCCCCGTAACATCAATAGCCCAATGGATATATTCATAGTCTTCCTTTTGCAATGTACCAAACCCTACTTGATGAGGAAAACGACCATAGGATACCAGTTCAAAAACCGTTAATCCTCCTGGTGCTGTTGCTGTTTGAGGTAAAATAGCCATTCTTTTGGCCACTTCTTTTGTTTTTAATTGATGTATAGCTTTGCCATCTAAATAGACAGCTCCATTTTGTGTGCGTAATACACGTGCTACAGCCTTTAATAAAGTAGACTTGCCACAACCATTTGGACCAATAATCGTGGAGATCTCCCCTTTTGGAATCTCCACACTTAAATCATTGACGATGAGCGCTGAAGAGTAACCAATCGCAACATGATCTATTTCAAGTACTGACATCTTTAACTTCCTTTCACTTTTGAGAATGCTTTTACTTTTAAATTTGTAAACCAAATTGGGCTGTATACAAGCCATAGTAAGCATTTTGACGTTCCATTAATTGCTCATGTGTGCCTTCTTCAATAATGCCCTTTTTCGATACCACAACAATTCTGTCTGCATCCTTAATCGTTGCTAAACGGTGGGCAATCACTAATGTAGTACGACCGATAGAAAGCTCGTTTAAGGCTTGCTGGATAGCTTGTTCTGTTTCTGTATCCAATGCAGATGTTGCTTCATCTAGTATTAAGATTTTTGGATTTTTCAAGAAAATACGCGCAATTGATAATCTTTGTTTTTGTCCACCTGATAATTTGACACCACGTTCACCTATGAGAGTATCCATGCCTTCTGGTAAAGCATTGATTACATCCGTCAGTTGTGCTCGTTGTGCGGCATACCAAATATCTTCTTCACTGGCATTTAAATCACCATAGGCTATGTTTTCACGAATGGTACCATCGAATAAAAAGACATCTTGCTGGACAATCCCGATATGCGAACGTAAAGATTGCAGTTTAAAGTCTCGTATATCAACACCATCAATCTTAATGGAACCCTCATTCACCTCATAAAAACGTGGCAATAGGCTACAGATCGTAGATTTCCCTGCACCAGAAGGGCCTACTAAGGCAACCGTTTCACCAGGACGTACCTTTAAATTAATTTGATGTAAGGCACGATTATTGGCAGCGTAGCCAAACGATACATTAGAAAAAGTAATTTCACCATCAATTTCATCGATTGTTTTCGCTTCTGGACGGTCCGCAATTTCGGGCTCCGTTTCGAGGAATTCAATATAGCGCCTAAATCCTGCCATGCCCTTAGGATAGCTTTCTATAAACATATTGATTTTGTTAATTGGGCCTAAGAGAATACCTGAAAGTAAAATAAATGCGATAAAATCGCCATTTGTTAAATGCCCATTTAATACAAAATAAGCCCCAACAAATAAAGTAAAGAGTGATAATACCTTCGTGAGTATGCCTGAAATAGCTTCATTCCAAGCCATTACTTTATAGGAAAACAGCTTTGTCATACGGAATCTTTCATTATTTACTTTAAAGCGTTTAATCTCATGATCTTCATTTGTAAAAGCTTGTACAACACGAATACCACTTACATTGTTTTCAACACGTGCATTAAAATCTGCAATATCTCCAAACATTTGACGGAATGCCTTGGACATTAATTTCCCGAAAATAATGGTTAAGATTAAGATAATCGGAACAAGTAAGAAAATAAGAATCGTAAAGGTTGGATCAATATAGTACATGACACCAAATGTTCCAATAATCGTCATCGCTGCAATAAAGATATCCTCTGGACCATGGTGAGCAAGTTCACCAATATCCATCAAATCATTTGTTAAACGAGAAACAAGATGCCCTGTTTTGTTGTTATCAAAATATCTAAAGGATAGCTTTTGTACATGGCTGAAGGATTCTTTTCTCATATCCGTCTCAATATTAATGCCCAGCATATGTCCCCAATATGAAACGATAAAATGAAGAATGGAGTTAAAAATATATAATCCAAACAGCAATAAACTCGCCATAATAATCCATTTCAATTCCCCATCTGGCAGAATATCATCAATTACTTTATTTAAAACAATTGGAAACGCAAGCTCTATTAGTGCCACTAATATGGCACAGCTAAAATCTAAAATAAATAAGCCTTTATAGGGCTTATAATATGAAAAAAATCGCCGTAATAACATGGTGTAGCCTCCTATCGTGATCTCGTTTTACGTATCTATAAATGAGCTATCTACAATAGCTCTCCTGTTATCTCAGTTATTGTTGATGAGCCTTTGTAAATTCAACTATTTTGTCAGCTAGTTCTTCAGCTTGGTGTAAGCCAGAAAGCGGATCAGAAGCAAAATAATATTCAGATGGAAGCTCTAATACTTGATTACTTTTAACGACATCTAAGTTTGTCCATGTTGCTGGCAACTGGCCATCTTTGTTAAAGAAATTAATCATGAAGTTATAGTCACCTACATAGTTACCTACTACCTCATAGGAAATCTCATAGCGTCCATTACTTGCTTCCTTTGTAACAAAAATCTCCTGCACCTTTTCTTGAGGTTTCATGCCCAAAATTTGATAGAGCGCTCTACCGCCCGATACACTTGATTGCCCTACAATCGTTGCATTTTTTTCAAACATTTCATAAATAGTAAATGTGGCTCCCTCTGGAATCACATCCATGATTTTTTCTTTAGCTTTTACGATCCGATCTTCAAATTCTTTTGTAAAGGCCTTAGCCTCTTCTTGTCTTCCTAAGTAATTCCCCATTGCCTTAATCTCCTCAATCGCTGATTGATGTGCATCTTCAGCGAAGACAATTGTCGGGGCAATTTTTTCATATTTCGCTACATCTTCAATATTCCAAGTAATAATCAAGTCTGGCTTTAACTCTAAAACTTTTTCTAATGACACCTTACCATCTGTACCAATATTCGTAATTTCACCATCCTTATAGTGTTGCTTTAAGAAAGCAGCATAATCAAGGTTAGCCGTTACGCCTCCAACTGGTACAACATCTAACGCTAAAATTTGCCCCAGATACCAATCAGTTACGACTCTCTCTGCCTGCATTGGAATTTCTACTTCGCGTCCACTATCATCTGTTACGGTTCTAGTCTCTGCCTTCTCGGGCGAAGTTGGTTCATCAACCTTAGATTGGCTTGTCTCTTCATTACACGCTGCCAGTAAAACGAACAGGCTTAATAAAAAAGGTAGCTTTATATGGTGAATCATCTTCTTCATCATGATTTCATTTTCTCCATTCTCAAATCGTTTTGCTTGCGCGAGCTGATTATTATTGTATTGAAAATGATTCTCATTTGTAATGGCAATTTCGGACATATTAGATGCATATTTCAGCCTAAAGCTACTTGGAGCCAGTTTTGTTGCTTTTTTAAAAGCACGGCTAAAATAATATTCATCTTCAAACCCAAGAGATATGGCAATTTCTTTTATGCCATATTGATTGGTTAATAAATACTGCTTAGCCTGCTCTATTCTCAATTGTTGTAAATATATTTGTGGACCTATTTCATAGCGAGCTTTAAAAATGCGTAATAAATGTCGTGTACTAATCTGAAGCATATCTGCTAATGTCTGGATAGATAATGGTTGATGAATGTGTTGCTTTATAAATAATCGTGCGGCTTCTGCCTTATCAATTTCATGTGGTTTCCCTTGTCCTTCTGCTAATTCTCGAAAGACATGATAGATAAGCTCATAGAAGGATGCCCTTACAGATAAATGCTCCTGTATAGAGCCAGATTGCCATTTGCTATACATATCCTGAAGGATGCTGTGAATGACTATCGGATTTGCGGGTACACAAGAGAAATGTGTTTGGAATGGTTGATAGTGCATGTGCAAATGCTGCATAAAGGCATCTTTGTACATGACATCTCCTTTATAGCTAATGAGAAAATAGCTAACACTCTGCTGTGCCCTAATGTGAAGAGATTGAGATTTACCTAGATGAAAAATACTGAAGCGCTGCACATGATAAGATTGATCATCAATGACAATCTGTGCACCGCCTGCTGTGACAATAAGAAACGAGCTATATGTTAAAACCTTTGACACATGAATGTCTGATTTATTTATGTAATCGATTTGCTTCAACTGGATAAATGCATTTTGCCAAAGAAGCATATAGGCATCATAATTCATCTTCGTCTCCTTCAGAACACATATTTACTTACCATTATATTGATAATGATTATCAATTTCAATATACATTTATAAAATAAACATATACAAAAAAAAATCACCACTGACAATTTGATTGTCAATGGTGATGCCCTTTATAAAAGTCCCTTACCCTTTGTTGCTTTTTTCATATCTTCGTTTAGCTTTTCAAAAAATTCTTCATTTGATTTTGTTGTACGTATTTTTTTCAGGAAGCGCTCTGCAAAATCAGGTGCATCAGAAAACGTTTTACGAATTGCCCATAGCTTTTCAAGTTGTTCTGGTTCCAGAAGAAGCTCTTCTTTACGTGTACCCGAACGACGAATGTCAAGCGCAGGGAATATACGGCGTTCCGCTAACTGACGATCAAGATGAAGCTCTAAGTTCCCTGTTCCCTTAAATTCTTCATAGATAACTTCATCCATACGAGAACCTGTATCTACTAAAGCCGTCGCTAAAATTGTTAAACTACCGCCTTCTTCAATATTACGAGCCGAACCAAAGAAACGTTTCGGTCTATGGAATGCAGCAGGATCAATACCACCAGATAGTGTACGTCCACTTGGTGGAATTACTAAGTTATAAGCACGAGCTAAACGTGTAATAGAGTCCATTAAAATAATTACATCACGTTTATGTTCCACTAAACGTCGTGCGCGCTCTAATACTATTTCAGCCACTTTGACGTGGTTCTCAGGTACTTCATCAAATGTTGAGCTGACAACATCTGCATTGACAGAACGTTCAATATCTGTCACTTCCTCAGGTCGTTCATCAATCAATAGGACAATTAACTCCGCTTGCGGATGATTGGTTGTAATAGCGTTCGCAATCTCTTTTAATAAAGACGTTTTCCCTGCCTTTGGCGGAGCTACAATTAATCCACGTTGTCCAAAGCCTACTGGTGCCACTAAATCCATTATACGTGTGGATAAATTGCGTTGTGTTGTTTCTAGTTTAATTTGTCGATTTGGATATAAAGGTGTTAGTGCTGGGAAATGAACTCGTTCTTTCGCTACTTCAGGATCTTCGCCATTGACAGCATCTACTTGTAATAGGCCATAATAGCGCTCATTTTCCTTCGGTGGACGCACCTTTCCTGACACCTTGTCCCCATTACGCAAATCAAAGCGACGGATTTGGGATGCAGAAATATAAATATCTTCTTTACTTGGTGAGTAGTTGATTGGTCGAAGGAAGCCGAAGCCCTCTTGCGAAACAATTTCTAGTACGCCTTCCATAAAGAAATAGCCCTCTTGCTCTGAACGCGTTTTCAAAATAGCAAATATCAATTCTTTTTTCGTTAGCTTGCTATAATAAGAAATTTTATATTGGCGTGCAAGGGCGTAAAGCTCTTTTAACGTCATGTTTTCTAATTGAGCGATTGTCAATGCAGACATATGCACAACTCCAGTCTTTTTCAAAATATAATTCAATTTAATGGGGTTATCATTGAAGTTTACGATTGGCTCTGCTAACGCTTATATGGTTGCCTTTAATAATATCTATTGAAATATTTCCACCATATAACTAAACATTGCCTTAAAAATATGGGATGGTTATTTAAAGAAGAAGGTACCTAGCACAATAGATGTACTAGGTATATTTTAGAAGAAAATAACATTAATATCTAGGTTTTTTCTCAAGAGCGTGACGGCCTTCAACAAAGCGAACCGTACCAGATTTAGCACGCATAACTACTGAATGAGTTAAGGCATAAGCACCTTTATATTGAACACCCTTTAAAAGCTCGCAATCTGTTACTGCTGTCGCTGCAAAAATAGCATCGTCACCTTTTACTAGGTCATCTAAATAAAGAACTTTTTCAACATCCACACCCATTTTTGTGCAGCGTTCTAATTGCTCTTCATCTTCTGGTACTAGTTTTGCTTGGAAGTCACCACCAAGGCATTTTAAAGCTACTGCTGCTATAACACCCTCAGGTGCACCACCTGTTCCAAACATAATATCAATGCCTGTTTCATCAAAAGCGGTATTGATTGCTGCACCAACATCGCCATCTTGGATAAATTTAATACGTGCACCAGCCTCACGAATTTCATCAACAATCGCTTGGTGACGTGGTCGATCTAAAAGAGTAGCTACAACATCAGAAATATCTTTATTTTTAGCTTTTGCTACTTGTAATAAGTTATAAGTGACGGAAGCATTGATATCCACTTTGCCCGCCGCTTCTGGTCCTACAGCAATTTTCTCCATGTACATATCTGGTGCATTTAACAGATTCCCTTTATCTGCAATAGCAAGAACTGTCATAGCACCATTTGTACCTTTTGCTACAATGTTTGTACCTTCTAAAGGATCTACTGCAATATCTACTTTAGGACCACCATTTCGTAAACCAAGTTCTTCACCAATATAAAGCATTGGTGCTTCATCCATTTCGCCTTCACCAATTACTACTGTAGCATGCATTGGAATTGTATCGAACATTTTGCGCATCGCTGTTGTTGCTGCATCGTCTGCCTCAATTTTCAAACCGCGCCCCATCCATTTCCCGGATGCGATTGCTGCTGCTTCTGTTACTCGTACTACTTCCATCGATAAACTACGTTCCATTGTTGCTTTGCCTCCCGTTATGGGCACCTTTTCGTGCCAAAACATTCAAATTACCTCTATTGTAACATAATTGGTTGAAAACTTTTAGCTCTCATTATTCCTTTGTCTCAGCTACACGTGCCACAATTGTTTCACGTCGAATATCAGCGCCTAAATCACGTAATTTCTCAATAAGTGAGCTATAACCACGTTCGATATGATAGATGTCCTGAATCTCAGTTTCTCCTTCTGCTAAGAGTCCAGCTAACACTAAAGCTGCTCCAGCACGAAGATCTGTTGCTGTGACAGTTGAGCCATGTAATCTACTTGGCCCTTTAATAATTGCTGTGTTTCCTTCTACACGAGCATCTGCATTCATACGACGAAGCTCATCAATATGCTTGAAACGAGCTGTGTAAATAGTATCTGTTACTTTTGAGGAACCGAATGCTTGTGACATTAACACGGCAAGCGGTTGTTGAATATCCGTTGGGAATCCAGGGTATACCAATGTTTTGACATCCACTGCCTGTAATGTTGAGAGGTCTGTTTTTGGTACATAAATACTTTCTTCACCAATCTCAATTTTCACACCCATTTCACGAAGCTTGGCGATAATTGCTTCTAAGTGAAGTGGAATAACGTTATCGATTGTTATACCATCACCAACTGCTGCAGCCATAATCAAAAATGTAGAGGCCTCAATGCGATCAGGTATAATCGTATGTTCAGTACCATGTAGCTCTTCTACGCCTTCGATACGAATGACACTTGTACCTGCACCTTTAATATTGGCACCCATATTTGTTAGAAGTGTCGCCACATCAATTATCTCAGGTTCTTTTGCAGCATTTTCAATGACAGTACGTCCCTTAGCAAGGACAGCAGCAAGCATGATATTAATCGTAGCCCCAACACTTGCCACATCTAAATAAATTTTTGCCCCTATCAATTCATCTGCACGTAAATAAATGGCTCCGTGTTCATTAGTAATTTTAGCTCCTAAAGCCTCAAAGCCCTTTATATGTTGATCAATAGGTCGAGGTCCTAAAAAACAGCCTCCAGGTAAACCAATAACTGCTTTTTTGAAACGTCCAAGCATAGCCCCCATTAAATAATAAGAAGCACGTAACTTTTTAACGTTGCCGTTTGGTAAGGGCAATGCAATCATCTCTGTTGGATCGATTGTCATTTTCCCATTCTCAAATGAAACTTCTCCACCAATTTCCTCTAATAGAGCCTTTAACGTCCAAGCATCTGAAATTTCGGGTATCCCTCCAATAGTCACTGGAGAGTTCGCCAAAATTGATGCAGGAATTAAGGCGACTGCACTATTTTTTGCGCCACTAACTTTAATTGTACCTTGTAGACGATTTTCGCCAGTAATTTTATAAACATCCATTTTGCGTTCTCCCTCATGATTGGAAAGTAGTATTTTTGCAATTTGCACACTTTATAATCTTATTATTCGCCTTTTCTCTTATTCCAATCCGCTAAAAATCCTTCAATTCCTTTTTCAGTTAATGGATGGTGGAAAAGCTGCTTTAATACTTTAAACGGAGTAGTTGAAATATGTGCACCTGCTAAAGCCGCTGCTGTAACGTGTTGCGGGTGACGGACAGAGGCAGCGATAATTTGTGTATCGATATTATGGATTGTAAAAATATCTGCAATTGTTTCAATTAACTCAACACCATTTTGACCAATGTCATCTAAACGGCCGATAAATGGTGATACGTATGTAGCACCTGCACGCGCAGCCATTAATGCTTGGTTAGCACTAAAAATTAATGTCACGTTTGTTTTAATTCCTTTGTTTGCAAAGAATCGACATGCCTCTAATCCAGCTGGTGTCATAGGAAGCTTTACTGTGATGTTTGGCGCAATCGCAGCTAATTCCAAACCTTCTTTAATCATACCTTCTGCATCAAGTGCAATAACTTCCCCACTTACAGAGCCATCAACAAGCTCAGCGATTTCGCGAAGACGATCATGGAAAGAAACATTCTCTTCTTTAGCCACTAACGATGGGTTTGTCGTTACTCCTGATAAAATACCCCATGCATGTGCCTCTTTAATCTCTTCAAAGTTTGCTGTATCAATGAAAAATTTCATATTATTTCCTCCTGATCATTTTTCTTATATTATTAAATATTTTCCAAAATTTCTTTATTTCAAAAACAAGAGAAGGTCGATTGAAAGCATCAACACTTCTCTTATTATGTGTATTTATCTATGCTTTTGTAACATATTAAATGCAAAAATTATGCTTTTTGTGCACTTCCAAATTCACGAATTTTACCAATAACCGTAGCTTTGATGGCTTCACGTGCTGGACCAAGGAATTTACGTGGGTCGTAAACAACTTTGTCGTTGTCCAGAATTTCACGAATTACTTTTGTTGCTTCAATTTGATTTTCAGTATTGACGTTAATTTTAGCCGTACCTAACGAAATAGAACGTTGGATATCTTTTGTTGGGATACCTGTACCACCATGTAAAACAAGTGGAAGGTTTGCCAATTTAGAGATTTCCTCCATTTCTTTAAAGCCTAAGTTTGGCTCTCCTTTGTAAGGACCATGTACAGAGCCAAGTGCTGGCGCTAAGCAGTCAATGTCAGTTAGTTCAACCATTTTGCGACATTCTTCTGGATCAGCGTAAATAATACCACCGATTACGCCATCTTCATCTCCACCAACTGTCCCTAATTCTGCTTCCACAGAAACGCCTTTAGCATGTGCGTATTCTACTACTTCTGAAGTAATTTTCACATTTTCCTCAAATGGGTGATGTGATGCATCAATCATCACGGAAGTAAAGCCTGCATCAATTGCTTCTTTACATTTTGCAAAGCTAGAACCATGGTCAAGGTGAATTGCTACAGGAACTGTAGTACCGTAAGATTCCATTAAACCTTTTACCATATGAACAACAGAAATAAATCCGCCCATATATTTACCTGCACCTTCAGAAACACCAAGAATCACTGGAGACTTTTCTTCTTCAGCTGCTTGTAAAATTGCTTGAGTCCATTCAAGGTTATTAATGTTGAATTGACCAACAGCATAACCTTCTGCTTTTGCTTTAATTAACATCTCTTTCATAGATACTAATGCCATACTAAAAATCCTCCTCATAGGACTATTCTTTCTACATAAACATGCTCCTCAATCATAGCAAAAATAATAGCCCCTGAAAAGCAGGGGC